>JBARRC010000405.1:0-1936 GCA_049644045.1 Phycisphaerae bacterium | reverse complement strand
AACAACTGCTGGCCGAGCGTTTCGACCTGCACGTGTCGGAGCGAACGGTCGGGCGCTGTCTGGCGCACTGGGGGCTGACGCCGCAGAAACCCCTGCGGCGGGCGTACGAGCGCGACCCGCAGGCGGTCAAGCGTTGGCTGGACGAGGAGTACCCGGCGATCCGGCGGCAGGCCCAGCGCGAAAAGGGCGAGATTCACTGGGGCGACGAGATGGGGCTGCGCAGCGATCATCAGGCCGGGCGCAGTTACGGCCGCCGCGGGCGGACGCCGGTGATCCCGGGAACCGGCCAGCGTTTTCGCTGCAATCTGCTCTCGACGATCACCAACCGCGGCGACTTGTGTTTCATGTTGTTCAAGGAACGTTTCAACGGCCCGATGTTCTTGCGTTTCCTGCGGCGGCTGTTGCGGCAGCGCCAGCGGAAGGTCTTTCTGATTATGGACCGCCACCCCGTGCACCGCGCGGCGGCAGTCCAGCGCTGGCTGGGAGGTCACGCCGATCGGCTGCGGCTGTTCTTGTTGCCGGGCTACAGTCCGGAGCTGAACCCGGACGAATACCTGAACCAGGACGTGAAGACCAACGCCCTCGGCCGCCAGCGTCCGCCGGACCAGCCGACCATGATGCGAAACGTGCGTTCGTACTTGTGGAGCACACAACGCCAGCCGGAGATTGTCAAGAGCTACTTCCACGCCGACTCCGTCCGCTACGCCGCAGGGTAGAGATGTTCAATGTTTAACGCTCTGGGTAATATTTACACTGGGACGCACCGATCCCAGCACTCCGTGCTGTGGCGGGTGGCACTGACGGTGTGCTACTGCTCTTGAGCAGTGCGACCTCGAAAGGTCACGGAAGGGCACTGCTTGAAAGCAGTGGCACGCACCAAATCCTGAACCCTGAACCCCGAACCCTGAACCCTCTCTGCGGCCTCTGCGCTCTTGGCGCCTCTGCGGTTATCGTCGCCCCCGCGCACTGGTGGGCAAGCCACCAGTGGCACCCGGCGCGTACGCATTATCGCCGTTAACGATCAGGACGACCTGCACAATTACGGCCCCGAAGTCGCCTTCGAAATCTTGCGTCGAATTACCAATCGCGTACAATGATCGGAGTGGCGGGAGGTGGTCTCCCGCCCTGTGGAGTTGATCTGGAAATCACTGCTAAGGAGGTCGCCAGGATGACTCAAAATCGGATTAGGATTGCGCCCAATACAGTAGCGTATGCTGACACGGAGAAAAACAAGCTAGTAGTGGAGTTCGCCATCCCAGGAGCGCCAACGGATACGATCGATCTGAAGCTCCTGCCAGACAGCGTCCACCTAACAGCGCCAGCAAGGGACATCGAGTATGTTTCAGCACTATCTTTAGCTTGGCCGGTGAAACCCGACAAAGCCGAAGCGATCTACGCGAACGGCCTGCTCCGAATCGAGGTGCCCTTCAAAGATCCGATGGAAGATGCCGTGAAGGTCGTCATCAAAGCAGGTGGCGCGGAAACCGAGACCAAGTTAATCGAGGCCTGAGCAGTGCGACCTCGAGCTGCTGGTCCCGCCCAGACCACTGCTGACCCTTCGGCTACGCTCAGGGCGGGCAGGCGGCGGACGTTGCACTTACGTCGGCCGCAGGGGGCCGACGCTACATCCTGAACCCTGAACCCTGCCCCCTGACCCCCAATCCCCAATCGTCAATCCCCAATCCCCGAACCCTGAACCCTTTGTCCGCCACGGGGGGCGGCCGCTACGTTCTGTGACCATCGCCGACTTTTACGGCGGACGGCTACGCCGGCGCTTTCCATGTCCACGGGTCCCGTTTAAGTTGCGCACATCAGCCCGCCCCGGACGGCGAGGCAGGAAGATCACCGGCACATCAATCGGAGTGAGCACGGCATGGCGAGACGCAGGCATCCAACACGACGGCAGTTCCTGAAGGCTGCCGGGATCGCGCTCGCG
>JBARRC010000404.1:0-3662 GCA_049644045.1 Phycisphaerae bacterium | reverse complement strand
ACCCAACGCGGCGATTGTTCGGTTCTGACAGGGGTGGCCGGCTGCGGGCTGTCTGTGTTCGCGCCGCATCCGGGCGTGGAAGTACTCTCTTTCAGCGCCTTTGGTTGCTTCGTCTTAGCGACATTGGGTTTGGGCTTTGCCTTGCCTGTGTTACCCAGCACGGCCGTGTTGCTGACCATGAGCCCGATACACACAACGGCCGGCCAAACGAACCACTTGAGACGGGCAGTTGAAGAGCACGGGTTGGAAACCCGTGCCTCACTCGCGACCTTGGGCACACCTAGGGCTTGATTGTTCTTCACGTGCAGATTCATTACTCCAGTCCTCCAACAACGTTTTATAGAATCGGCCTACAGACAACTCTGACTGAGCGCTCTCCGCATTGTATCGACTTTGGCCGCTGAGTGAACCCCAAAAAAAACGCCGGGACCGCCAGAGGGTGTCCGTGACACTTTCGGTGGGATGGGGACGCCCAATCAGAGCCGCGACCGTGAGGGAGCGGACACCGGAAGGATGAAGGATGAAGGCGGAAGGATGAATGCTCCTCCGAACCGCGACCGTGAGGGAGCGGTCGAGCCCCGCCGCACCATGCGTGTTTCCGGTCCGGATCGGCGATGCTCGTGCCCGAGAATGCAAGCTCAAAACGCACAATGACACTGACAATGAAATCTGCAACCTTCTGCTGACGTGGCGCTGGTGAGAGAGGAGTTATAATCACAGGCGGGCAGAATTACGCAATGCGATTGCGGGCGTTCCCATTCAGGAAGGCCCGAATGTTTTGGACCGTGATCCGAGCCCGTCGCTGCAATGCCTCACTGGTTTTAAAGGCGATGTGGGGCGTAAGCACGGTGTCGTCAGGCCGGATCAGGGGGTCGTCAGGAGGGATGGGTTCCTGATCGAAGACATCGAGGGCGGCCCGGATGCGCCGTTCTTGGAGCACACGGGCTAATGCAGCCTTGTCCACCACTCGGCCTCGCGCCGTGTTGATGAGGCAGGCGCCGGGTTTCATCAGACCCAGTTCCCTCTCCCCAACGATGCCCTCGGTGTCTTTGCTAAGGGGAAGGTGAATCGAGACAACGTCGGCCTCGGACAAAACCTGTTCCCTGGGCAGGTACGTCCCACCAAGGTCCGTAAACTCCTTCCGCTCTGTTCGCGACCAGCCGATCAGCTTGCATTTGAAGGCTTTGAACAGCTCCGCGACCCGCAGCCCAATGGCGCCGGTGCCGAGGATGCCGACCACTTTGTTCGTTAGCTCGGTTCCCCAACTATCCAGTTTCCAACCGCCGCGGCGTATTAGCCGGTCACACCGGGGGATGTCGCGCATCAGACAAATCGTCAGCCCGAGGGTGAGTTCGGCCACGGAGTCGGTCGAGTAGGATGGGACGTTGTACACGGCGATGTCACGCCGGCGGCATGCATCGAGGTCGACGCAGTCGAAACCGGTGAAGGCCACGGCGATCATGTGGGCGTTTGGAAAGCGATCGAACATGTGATCGTCCACGATGGTCTTGACCGTCACGACGGCGCGGACCCGCTCCGGCGACTCGACGCGCCGCCAGTCCTCCCACGTCGGCGCAAACGGCAGGCCGGCCTCCAGGATCAAGTCCCGGACGACACGGCGTTCAACGCCGAGGTCCTGAAGGAACAGTACAAGTTGCATTGTCATGCCCGGTTGGAGACCACGTCCGTTCACGCATCGAGGTAGAAGGCGTCAGACCTCTTCGATCTCTTTCGTCTTGGCGGCGACGACAGCCTCGATCTCCTCCTCGTGTTTCCTGGTGAACTTCTGAACGCGATCTTTCGAGTCCTTGGCCTCGTCTTCGCTGAGGGTCTTGGCTTTTTCCAGGGCGTCGACGGCCTTGTTGGCGTCACGGCGGGTGTTGCGGACCGCGATCTTCTGGCCCTCGGCCATCTTCTTGACTTGTTGGATGAGCTGCTGACGCCGTTCCCCCGAAAGAGGCGGGATCGGGAGACGGATACTCTTACCGTCGCTCTGTGGAGTGACACCGAATTCGGACGTCTGCAGACCCTTTTCGATGTCCTTCAACGTGCCGGGGTCGAAGGGTTTGACGAGCAGAGTGATGGGATCCGGCACGCTGATGGTCGCCAGCTCACGCAGCTCCATCGTGCTTCCGTAGGAGGCTACCTCGATCTTGATGTGTTCGACGAGCCCTGGATGGGCCCGACCGGTACGCACGCCGCGGAGCTCCTGCTTGAGAAACTCGACGGCCTTGGTCATATTCGATGAACATTCCTTTTCGATTGCGCTGGACGACATACGCCAATTCTCCTTGGAAACGACCGCTAACGATCTGATTCTAGGTGCGCGCAGATCATGACACAAGCGAGCTGCGAGCTTTAAGCCTTGCTATTACCCGCATTTCCAAAGGTGCCTCATAGGGGCAAGTGAGAATAGCCCAGCGATTCATCGCTGGGATGACGGTGCCGGACGAGATCTCAGTCCCGTAGGGACGATTGAACCGACAAGCGGCATTCATCCGTCCCTGCGGGACCGGGATCGTTCGCAAACACCACGTTCCCAGCGATGAATCGCTGGGAACTGTCAAATGTCCCTCCGGGACAAGGTTCCGGTCCGGCTGTGCGGGCCCGGAAGATGTGGATAATGGCAAGGCATCAAGCCTGTGGTTCATCAGGTAGTCCGGTAGCACGAGCGAAGCGACACCTGCCGTGACTACTGCGCATGGTCCCATAGCCCGACGAATGTAGCACAAGTGGTCTTCGCGGTTAGCCGAAAGTAGTGCGCGCAGGCTCGCCGAACCCACTGCCCAAGGAGCAACCGATGAAGACGAAGCGTGCGGGAACATTGGCACTTTTATCAGGAATGGCTGTCGCAACGGCTGGTTGTGCAACGGTCATTTCGGGGTCGAGCCAGACAATCACGATCCACTCGAACCCGCCGGGCGCGTACGTAAAAGTCGGACACCAAACCGGAACGACGCCCGTCACGTTCCACGTTCCCAAAGGGAAGGATTACCCCATCGAGATTTCCCAGGGGCCGGATAGGCGCCTGCTGCCGCTCGACCGAAACCTGGACCCCATGACGCTGCTGAACGTCATCCCGCCGCTCTGGCCGGGGTTTATCGTCGATGCTGCGACGGGGGCGATCACGAAGTACGATCCCGCGACGATCTTTGTCGATTTCAGAATGGGGCGGCCGGTTCACGACACCCACCTCACGAGTTCTTTCCGGTAGTCACCGACGGGATACCGCACGCCGTCCACCTCGCTAGAATAAGCCCAGCGCGAGGCCACCCCGGCTTCGCCGGTGGTGAGAAACGAAACCGGGACGCAACAGATGTACGCGGTCACCGTTGAGGCTGGGTTTTCGGCTGTTCACCGGGTGCGGCTGCGAGACGGCACGCTTGAGCCTCAGCACGGTCATGATTGGCACGTTCGTGCCCGCTTCGCCCGGGCTGAGCTGGACGATGCCGGCATGGTAATCGACTTTGGTAACGCCCGATCAGCGCTGCAGTCGATCGTGGCGCAGCTACATCATACGAACCTGAACCACCACGAAGACCTGGCCGACTCAAACCCCACCGCCGAGGTCGTCGCCCGGTACATTTTCGAGCGTTTGGCGAAGATGGGTCTGTCGACGGTCAGCCGGGTCGAGGTGACCGAGGCACCGGGGTGTGTTGTCC
>JBARRC010000403.1:0-2180 GCA_049644045.1 Phycisphaerae bacterium | reverse complement strand
GTACGCCTACGATCTGGATTGATCCAGAGGGGTTGCAGGTTGCTGCGCCCGTTCCGCCGTACTATGCGGCAGGCGGTGCCGCAGCGGCGAAAGAGGCCGCCGAGACACTGGCCTTTCTAGCATGTGCTGGATACGGAACCCACAAGGTCTACAAGCGAAAGCGCCCAAGGATCGGCGATCACAAAGACCCCAACATGCCTGATTTTCCGACTCATCGTCCACCCATCAGGCCTCCCCCACCGCCGCCGCCATCACGGCACCCCGCCGATCCCGGCGACGGTCATCCTGTGGCATATCCTCTCGTAGCGGTGGCGTGCGTTGTGCTGTTGTATCTGCGGGCCTACCGAGCAACACGAAAGCGACGAGGCTTGGGACTATGACTTGGGGTTAGATCGTACCTGCGACTCTGAGACGATCGGGCATACTGAGAAAAGTCCTGTGAGGCTACTGATGATAGATGCTATCCAAATAATCCCTCGACGGAAACGGCTGAAGATTCGACCGCCGTCGAAGGAAACCGAATTCGAAACGAACCCACGGTATCTGAGGGGAGCGCTGGGCTGGCTTATCGATCACGCTATGAATAATGGGATGACAAAGCTAAGAATAGGCGTGGACCGCAAAACAAAGGAACCTTGGATGAAGTTCTTTGGGCCTCGGTGGTATTGCCAGCCCATCTGGTGGGACATGGTCCCCCCGCCTGCGGACAGCTATCCGACGATGCTACAGATATGCTTGTCGCTGGCCGAACTGGAACCACAAATTCCGATCACAGGAATGATTCGAGCTGCCAAAGGACGGAAACACCTGCCCCTTCAACTGGAAATAGACCAGATCGATTCGATCCAGATTGCCTGGGGCGAGGTCTACGCCCTTGATCGTGAAGAAGCGGAGGTCGACTACCCGGATGAAGAGCATGCAAGTAATCTAAAGATCAATACTCCTAGCGGTGATGATGCGAACAAGTCATGAACAGGCGCGAAGGTGTGACCGGATGACGAATCGCATGGTTTTGTATCGGTTCGTCGCTCTTGCGGCGCTTCTCGGCTTGTTTGATGCGTGGGACTGGATGCCGCTTAGGGTTTTGCAGCGGGATGTGATCGGGTGGTCGGTTCGTGTGTCGGGATACAGCCCGACCTCGTTTGTGTACGAAGGGTCGCCCGCGGTTGGCGTAGAAGGCAAGGTTCACTTTTACTCGGCAGAGTGTACCTACCTCGACCTGCTGATGATCGTGGCTCCGTTCCTCTGGGTGTTCGGCGCGAGCCGCCGGAGCAACATCTTGCGGATAGGCGTCGTCGCGCTGGTCATTCTTGGCGGCAACCTTGTGCGCTGCTGGGCGGCTATTTACCTGGATGTGCTTGGCGTGGACAGGTTCTACGCGCACGACCTGCCGGATTACATCATCTGGTGGCCCACGGTGGTGGTCGTCGCGCTGCTCGCCCTGCGGCGTGACTTGCGCGACCACTTCGGAGCCACGCCCGACGCTGTTGAATCGGAAGCGGCAGCGTCGGTGAGTGGCAGCGAGGTCTTTGTGCGCTGACAACTTCCGGCCTGCGCCGGGAGGGGACTGATGACGCTCCTCGAATATGTTGAGGCATCGGGTTGTGTGCTGTGGGCTGCGGCGTATGTAGTTCTGATCCGCCGCCAGCACCGGGACAGGAGCTTCCTGCTGCCCCTCGTCGTTCTGGCGGCCAACTTTAGCTGGGAGGTTCTGCACGCGGCCACGCTTCTTGCGCGGCTTTCGCCGCTCGCGCTTACGGATCGATTCGCCTTTGCGATCGACTTGGTGTGGATCGGGCTGGACATCATCCTGATCTACCAGACGCTCTGCTTTGCGACGGCACAATCTCCCTCGCTGGCCGGGCGGTACACGGTTCCGCGTTTCGGCCTTCTTGTGGTGGCCGGCGCCGGGGTTCATGTTCTGGTGGACGCGTTCGCCGGGGATTGGGCGGGGTATTACTCCGGGTTCATCGCCGACCTGTTCATGTTTGCGATGGTCGGCAGACTCATCGCCGGACGACGCGACAACCGTTGCGTCTCCCTGTGGTTCCTTGGCCTGAGCTTCGCCGCCGACATGATGATTGGAACGGCCTTCGGAATGTGGGAGGGGTTCGTGTGGTTCGCGGCGGCGTTCTTGTGTTGTCGAACGCTGCTCTTCGTCTACTGCGTGAGCATGTTCG
>JBARRC010000402.1:0-2101 GCA_049644045.1 Phycisphaerae bacterium | reverse complement strand
CAGTCCGTCAACGGAGGAGAAGTTGATGGCGACCTTTTTGTCGTCCGTTACAAGGAATCCGATGGGCAATCCGGACTTCGGATCGATGCTTTGCGATGTTCCGGAACGGGTGTGGTACTGCGTCGTTTCGGGGTCAGCATCCGGCGGGCCGACGCCGACGCGCAAACCCGCCCGATCGCCCACCTGGTCCTCGTCGTCATCCTCATCCCGGATCAACGCGTCACGACCTACGAGGAGGCGCCCATCGGTCGAGTAGATCATCGTGAAGTAGTTACGGTGCCGCTGCGCTTCGTCGGCCTCGTCAGGGGGATCGTCGAAATACTCGTTCGCCAATTCGTAGGGCTCAAAAGTGGTATAGGGCGAGTTGTTGTCCGGCTCATTGACGACATACCGCGGCACGACGCGCATCGGAGCGGGCAAGGCATGGTCCCGGTCATCGGTGATCTCGAAGATCCTCTCATCAAACGCGCGTTGCAGCGCAACGCGCTGCGACGGAGTCAAGCCTGCCAGGTCGTCTTCAGAGGGACTCGCCTTGGCGATGGAGACAAGCCGTTGAACGCCCTTGTCGTCCACGAACGCCAGCAGGCCGGCTTCGATTCCCTCCGCCCGCATGGCCCTTGCACGGCTTGTCATCAACAACCCCTGCATCGTGTTTTCGGCCTCGGCTGCCTTTCGTTCATTCCAAAGCGTGGTGGCTGCCGGCAAGACCAGGCCGAGGATGATGAGTATGATCGCGATGACCACGGTCATCTCGATCAGTGTGAAACCGCGCAAGTGAGCCGCGGGCTTCAGCCCGCGCGGATGGCCGTGCGCAGAATCCGTATCAGGATACGCGAACGTGCAGCAGCGATCGGAACCCGTAGCGCGAGCGACGGGTTTGAATGCCCCGCCCTGGCGCTTGGGGTTCGGATCAGCGCCGGCGATGCGTGCATGGTCGGAAATGTTGCTCGGCGTAATTCGCATCATTCCGGAGTCCCTCTGGCCAACCTTTCGTTCAACGCAGGATCGGGGTAGACGTTGTCGGCATTGAGGAGGTGATTGATCTTATGCTCCTTATCTTCAAGGAGGTCGACGAAGAGCGTCGCCTTACCCCCATGCGTGCTCGGATCATCCATCTGCTCCTTCGTGAGCTGCTCCCTTCCGTTCGGCCCGTAGGACATGATAATGGGTTGACCGTGATTGAGATGGACCATCCTCGTTGATGCCTCGTTCCACGCAGGGTGATTTTCTGATCGGGTCGGTGGAGGAGTGGGAGCCGTGGGGTCCCAGTCGCGCTGGGTTATATAGCTGATCGGCACGCCCCATTCGTCGATGATGTAACGGATTTGGAGGTCACCGGAATCCCAGTTGTTGCTCAGGGCGCCCGTCGCGCCAGGACGATCCAGGAACAGCATGGGGATTCCATCGTCATCGACGGGACCCGGCGTCCGGTAACGGTCTTGAACGCGATCGAGGATCGCAGCCGACGCGTCGCCGAACATCTCAATCGTAACGACCAGCGCCGCCAGATCGCGGTGCTCCACGGCTGCTTGGTCGACATCAAGCCCACGCGTATAGAAATTCATGCTCCCGGATGGTTCGTAGGGTTGCTCGGAGGCCGACGCCAGGAGAATGGTCGCTCCACCAACGGCATGCGATACCGGACTGGCCTCGTTAGGGATCCCAATGGGTGTGAACACCTCAAGTTCGTCGGGCGGGAAGAGCCCGTAACGTGGCACATAATCGGGATCGCGGGTCAGGGTCGGATTGGCCTCTTGCTCTCGCTTGAACTGCTCGACGGCGTCCCGGACGACCAGGAGCATGGCCCGGGTGCTGGACACTTTGGCTTTATTGATGAGCGTGCTGCTGGCCACGACGATGGCACTGATCAGGATGGTGATGATGACGATCACCACAAGCAACTCGACAAGCGTCATGCCGCGTGCTGCACGAGTTACAGGCACCTTTGGGATGGATCGACCGGAGTCCGCCCGTCCAGGGATGTAACACAACTCAAGCAACGCAAGTCCCCCGATTCTGGTTTTGGCGAGCCGCAGGCTTTAGCCTGCGCGGATGCCCGCGCGGGCTTCAAGCCCGCGGGGGGGGTGGCAAGCCCAAGCCC
>JBARRC010000401.1:0-8057 GCA_049644045.1 Phycisphaerae bacterium | reverse complement strand
ATCGCTGGACCGAGAATCCCTTCTCGGTCCTCTGGTAGGTGCCGAGAAAGGATTCTCGGCACAGCGTCCGCCTGTTTCTCACATATTGGGGCGATCATCCACCCTCCCCATCACCTGTGGACGAGGTGCAGGGTCGGGAAAGTTTTTATCGCCACGGCTGAATGGCGCTGTCATTCGCATCCGTGAACGGTTATAATGAGCGCGCCGGACTAACGCATTAGGAGGAGTGGAGTATCAAGCCCAATTCGTTCCTGCCGTAGGGCCCTTTGAAGGCAGGCTTGCTCAACGGCATGCGCGAGGCCTTTCTCCGGCGACGGCGATCATATCCGTCCTGTTCGCTGCGCGGGTGGGCGTCCCCGGGGGACGATATCCCGGACGACACGAGTCGAGGGTATGAATTACTGGGTGTATATCGCGTTAGCGGCATTGGTGGCGGTCGTGCTCATCGGCACGGGCTTCTGGCGGTTGGCGTTCGCCGCGTTTGCGATTCCATCAGATCGAATGACCGTCGACCGGCTGGGGTTGCTTGTCGAGTCTCCGGAGGATGTCGAGCGGGTCAACACGATCCTGCAAAGCTTCGCGGGCGGGTTCAACGCGATGATTGCGGCGCCTGCCGCCTCGGTGTGGCAACATTACTGCGACTCGCTGCCTGTGCTTTGCCGCCCGTTCGCCCACGAGGGCGCGGCGATGGGCTTTACGCTACGGAATCTCTTCCAATACGACCCGACCGAATTCGAAGACCGGATTGTCAAGCCGCGTCCGGGATTCCGTTACTTGTACTATGTCGGGCTCGGTTTCTGGTCGGGGATGCGCAACCACGACGCGCGGAGATTATCGCACATCATCGACGGCCTCGATCCGCTGCACTCCTTTTTGTGCTACGACGGGTACGGCTTCAAACATGCGTTCTTCGATTACCCGAAAAACCCGGAGAGTCTTCGACGGCTCGACGCACTCGACGGCTATGCGAGGAACGGGGCCTATCAGGGCGTGGGCCGGGCGTTTTTCTTCTTGTTCATGGCCCGTCCGGAGGTGTTGGTCGAGCACATCAGCAAGTTGGGCGATTACGCGATGGACACGGCGGCGGGCGCGGGACTCGCATCGGTGTTCGTCTTTCCCGACCGTTTGGAAGTCGCGCAGGAACTCGGCAACAAGCTGCCACAGGAGTGGCACGACCATTTCCACTTGGGAATGTGCTTCGGGCTCAAGGCCCGATCAATCAATGATGTGGATCAGTTTGAACGTGACATGGCCCGCGCGGACACGGCCACGCGAGATGCGGTCTACGCCTCTATTCGCGAGTGTGACCGCGTCGAGCTGCAGGTTCGCTCCGAGCAGAGGGAGGACGGGTACCGGCGCTGGCGCGAGCGCGTTACGGAATGGATGGCCGACCACATCAAATATCCGATGGCCGGTGCCTTACGCGAGCCGCGGGCTTCAGCCCGCGCGGACTCGCCGGATGCCTTACGCGAACCGCAGGCTTTAGCCTGCGCGGACTCGCCGGAGGCGGGCGCGGGTTGAAGCCCGCGGCTCGCTGGAATAGGAATGGCCGCGCGGGTCTGGACGCGCGGGGGACTAAGATAACGTTCGGGGGGCTTAGACTATGAGAGGTTTTGAATCAGCAAAGTGCGAGATTCTGGACTGGCTGTCCGAAGCCATTCAGGTCCCGGTCGACCAGATCGACCTGGACAAACCACTTTCGGAGGTCGGGCTTGATTCGCTCGACGCGGTGCACATGGTCGCGACGATCGAGTCGATCATCGGCCAGGAATTGCCCGAAGACATCATCCAGCGCGTCAAATGCCTCAACGACATGTTCGAGATGATGCGCGAAAAGATGGCCGCCGCGTAGCTCGCAACGTCAGAAAAGGTGTCAGGATGATTTTCCTGACAGTTGCCTACGGCTGGACATCACCCTTCGCCCGCGCGGACGCCCTTGAAAGGGCATCCAAAAATCATCCTGACACCTTTTCTTCCCCCGGTCCAAGAGGGTTACGGCAGGCTGGTGCGAGAATCCCTTCTCGCACCCCTATCTGGTCGGGTGGCATGCTCACCTCTCCCCGCACGCAACAGGCCTCAGCCGACGCTGAGCCGGCTCTCGTTCTTTCATACCTTTGGGCGACGGCTCCGAGTCATCCATGTGCAAGAGCCAACGCTGCTTCGCGAGTTCCCGTCTTGCCCAGGACTGCAAGTTGTAGGGGAATGTGAAACTAGAAGTGCCAACGCTGGATGAACGGTAGATGATTCCTTGAGCCAAGAGCCCCCCAACTACGCCGCTCTCCATGCTCGCATAGCGAGTTGCTTCGTTGTCAAAGATGAACGGCACGAGAAACCCCTTCTCTTCGGGCGTCAAAGACCGCAGGCAAGCACGCTGGTTCTTGATGATGCGGCGATGGGCATACCACTTTCCGCCCCACTGGGTCAGCAGCATAGATAGCCCAACCAAGAATGTCCCGCCAACATACGGCCCGAAACTCTCGCGGAGAAACAAGAGCTGAAGCCTGTCAACAAATCCGACTGGGGCAAACAGAATCGTGCCGCTCGCGACAACAAGTGATATTAACGTCTTCGGGGGGAATTTTTCAATTGAGTCAATTGCCTTCGACAAGTCGAACATTGGACTACCTTTTCAATACAGGCGTTCAGCCCTCCGTGACGGCGCGTAGAATTGTCCCGTGGGTGGGCACCCGCGTCAACCGTCATGTTGCTGGTGCGAGAATCCCTTCTCGCATCCCTGTCGAGTCTGGTAGCATGCGCGGCACAGGCGAGTATGTCCGTGCTGCGCCCTGACATGCCACCTAGCCTGCACCGGGATTTTGCCGAGTTTTCCTGAACCTTGACGCGCCCGTGCGCGACTGTATGGCAGAACATATGGATAAGGCACGCAAGAGAGTAATCGACGAACTGCTCGTCATGCGTTGCCAGGGAGGTAGCAGGGAGTCCTTCGACCTGCTTGTACGTCGCTGGCAGCGCCGACTGTGGCGGTACGCGCGGAGCCTTACCGGTAGCAACGACGCTGCGTGGGATGTCATGCAGGAAACGTGGATAGCCATTCTAAGGCAGATACGAAAGCTCAGCGACCCGGCGTGGTTCGCGGCCTGGGCCTACCGCATTGTGCGGAACAAGTGCGCCGACCACTGTCGCAGGGCCAGCCGGCAGAGGCATCTCACCGATGCCCTGGCTGAGCGGCAAAGGGCCAACGACAACCCGTCCCGGGAAGGTTCCGGCGATGCGGTGGCGCAGGCCCTGCGGCGACTGCCAACGGATAGGCAGGAGCTGCTGACGCTGAGGTACGGCGGGGATCTTAACACCATTGAGATCGCAGTCATCCTCGGCATCCCGACAGGGACGGTCAAGAGCCGCCTGCACCACGCACGGGGGCAAATGAGGCGAATTCTGGAAGGAGACCAGTCATGAGCAAACTCGACGACGACATCAGAAAAGTGCTCGCGAATGGGGAAGCACCCTACGACCTTGACAGGGAAGAGGGCCTCTTTCGCCAGTGGGCCGGCATCTACCGCGGCAAGTTGCGGTGGATAGCCGTATTCGCCACGGTAGAGTCCGTCGTGTTCATGGTGCTGATCGTGCTGGCGGCTATTGAGTTCTTCCAGGCCGACGAGACCAAGTGGCAGATTTGCTATGCCACTGCCGTGCTGCTGCTGGCGGGGGGACTGCTGCTGGTGAAGCTGTGGGGCTGGGGGCAGCTGAACCGTTACGCCATTCAGCGCGAGATAAAGCGCCTGGAACTGCGGATACTGGAATTGGGCGAACAAGACAAGAAATAAGTCAAGCACTCGTTGGCACCGAGCGCTACCTGATCGGCGCAGTGCGAGCTCAGGGGCGGTTCCAGCCTCGGCTCGTCTGCCGACCGCTCACCAGAGAGGAAAAAAAGAGATGATTCTTGTAAACATCGCCAAGGCTGTCAGCATAATCATTGGAGCATTCATCGTCTACTTGCTCTTTGTGGCTCTTGCCCCGGGCATGTCGGTTCCGGAGCAACCCCTGGAGAGGACGAGTCAGCCGACCCCGGACACGCACACGCAACCAGCCGGCTTGAGGAAGGACGTAAGCTTCCAGGTAAAAGGAACATCACTGAGCGCGTGGCTGTATCTACCTGACGATGTGTCTGCTCCCGTCCCGTGCATAATCATGGGCAATGGTTTTGGGGGCACGAAGGATATGATCATGGAATCTTATGCGCTTCGATATCAAGAAGCCGGGTTCGCCGCGCTTACATTCGACTACCGGCATTTTGGTGAGAGTGAGGGGCAGCCACGGCAGCTGGTCATGATCCGGTACCAACTGGAGGATTATGGGGGGGCGGTCAAGTATGCTCGCAGCCTCAGGGAGGTTGATCCGGCGAGAATCGCTCTGTGGGGAACCTCTGCCAGCGGTGGATATGGCATTGTCATTGCTGCACAAGATGAGCGGATCGCCTGCGTCGTTGCGCAGTGTCCAGGGCTGGATCATCGTGCTTCAGAACAAATGTTCATGAAAAGATTAGGCATCCGACACATGCTCCGCCTGGTCGTGCACGCTCAACGTGATATCATGCGGTCTCGCCTCGGTCTGCCGGCCCATAAGATACCGATAGTCGGGAAGCCCGGTACTATGGCTGTCTTTCCTAATCTGGATGCATATGAGGGCTACAGCTGGCTTGTATCGGAGAACTTCGTAAATGAGGTCTGTGCTCGTTTCATTCTGCGTTCACACGGCTACGATCCGCTCGAACACATCCGGAAAGTGCGCTGCCCGGTCCTGATTCAGATTTGTGATCATGACAGCTTGGCGCCAACAAGAGCCGAAGTGCAAGAAGAATTGAGGAAATACGCGGAGGTCATCAACTATCCCATCGGCCACTTCGACATCTATGTGGGAAGTCACTTCGAGAAGAGCGTGAGCGACCAGCTCGCGTTCTTCAAGAAGCACTTGCGATCATGAGGTGTGGCTACCGAGAATACGATCGTCGCGTCCGAACGTGGTAGACTAGCTCCGGTCGTCGCCGTCGAGGTCGAGATCAGGGATACGACAGGCCCCGGTCAGCCCCGAACCGTTGCCCGCTCCGGTGATCGCAGCCCGATCGGTCGAGCCGACATCCAGGTCCTTATCGTAATCACCCAGCCCGGTCTCGCGACACAACGACGGCAACGTGTGCCGGTAAGGAGTCTCTCATAAAACGGGCCTCAGAAACTCCACTTGAACCCTGAGCCAAGACATTCGCTATTCAATCTTCTCGTTTGGCTTGAAGGACTTTAAGAGCGCGCCGAGCGGCCTCTTGCTCTGCTTCCTTCTTGCTCGGCCCCCACGCGCCGGGGAAGCGCTGGTTTCCGATGACGACGCAAACCTCGAAGCACTTGCAGTGATCGGGTCCTTGCTCGTCCAAGGCTTCGTAGCGCGGCGTTGCGGACAGCCAGCGCTGGGCGTACTGTTGAAGGGCGGACTTGTGGTTCTCATGGTTTTCGCCGGTTGCGCAGGTCTCGATAAGATTCGACACAGTTCGCAGGATAAACTGCTTTGCGACCTCGAAACCGCCGTCCAAGTAAAGGGCGCCGATCACCGCCTCGAAGACCGCCGCCCGAAGCGAGGTAGGCAGGTCATCCCGCGCATCGATCCCGTTCCCGAGGATCAGGAGTCTGGTCAGACCGATTTCGTCGGCGATCTGGGCGCACTCCCGCCGGGAGACGACCACCGACTTGACCTTGGTTAGATCGCCTTCGAGCCAGTCGGGGAATCGACCGTACAGCTCGTCACAGACCACCATGCCGAGCACCGCGTCGCCGAGGAACTCCAGTCGCTCATTGCTTACAAGGCGGGAATCGGCCACGGATGCGTGTGTCAGGGCTTTGAGGAGCAAGGCGGCGTCGCGGAAACGGTGGCCTGTCGTTTCCAGCGCGCATACGGGCAGATCGACTTTGTCCACGGCTCTGTCCTACAGGCCGATGGCGAAAACCGCGAACCTCCGGCTCCGTCAGGCCGAGTCCGTGCTTTTCGCGAAGGGCCGGTAACAAAAACAACGGGCCTGTAGGTAAGCACCACGGTGGGCCTTGGGCCTACAACCCCTCGAACATTGCTCACCATAGTAACATCGGTGTTTCAACAGGTCAAATGCAGGTGGCGGGGGCGAGCAGCGAGACTTGTCCGATTCCTGGTTGTGCCCTAGAATGCGCCGTTTCTGTCGTCCGGGCGTGCTGGACGGCTCACTGGAGGGACGGGTTGTCCCTGCTGCTAGAGACGAAAAGATGCATTACCCTCGACGCAACAGCAAGATTAAACGAGCACGGAAGCAGGGGTTCCGGGTGCGCATGCGCACGCACAACGGCCAGAACATCATCAAACGGAAGCGCCGGCACGGTTTTCAGCGAATCAACGTCGCTTAGGGTTATCCACGCCCGGCCGGCCGTTTGACGTGTTCGTCGCGACCGATTATGTGTGATGGGTGATAGCAGCCAACTCGTTTCTCCGGTATATTTCTTTCGGAAGGATCGAAACGGGTCCGCGGGATCCGATTGCGCGAGGCGGAGCAGGACAGGTAGAATTGGCGTCTTATGGTAGATCAAAACCTCATCATTGAATTGGATGCGGAAGGGCAGGGGCTTGCGGACGAGCTGGCAGCCATGTTCGACGGGCATGACGGCAACGATTATGTCGGAGAGCTGGTTGATCAGCGCAGTGACGAGTTCAAGTCAGGGTCGATCTTGCAGGGTTATGTCGTGGGCCGCGCTGGAGATGACATCGTTATTGATGTCGGGCTCAAGAGCGAAGGGTTGATTCCAGCCGGCGAATGGGATGAGAGCAGTTCGGTGGATATCGGTGACGAGGTGCAGGTCTGGCTCGAAGCCATCGAATCCGACAGCGGGCATATCGTCTTGTCCAAGCGCAAGGCGGATCGGATCATCAATTGGCAGAACATCGTCAGCACCAAGGAGGAAGGTGACACGATCGAAGGCCGCGTGATGCGCAAGATCAAAGGCGGGCTGCTCGTCGACATCGGCTACCCCGTCTTCCTGCCGGCCTCGCAAGTCGATATTCGCCGTCCGGGCGATATCGGTGAGTACATCGGGAAAACGATCGGCGCCAAGATCCTCAAGATCGACGCCGAGCGTCGTAACATTGTCATTTCGCGGCGAAAGCTGATCGAGGAGGAGCGAGCGACAGCCAAGGAGGCGCTGCTCGCGGAGCTGGAGGTCGGCCAGATCCGCAAAGGGGCGGTCAAGAACATAGCGGACTTCGGGGTGTTTGTGGACCTGGGCGGCATCGACGGCCTGCTGCACATTACGGACATGAGCTGGGACCGCGTCGGTCACCCCTCCGAGCTGTTGAACATCGATGAGGAGATCGAGGTCAAGGTGCTCAACATCGACCGCGAAAAGGAGAAAATCGCGCTGGGGCTCAAGCAGCTCAAAGTGAATCCCTGGGACGAAGTCGAGCAGAAGTACCCACCGGGCACTCACCTTAAAGGCGAGGTCGTCAACATCATGAACTACGGCGCCTTCGTCAAAATCGAACCCGGGGTCGAGGGGCTGGTGCATATCAGCGAGATGAGCTGGACCCGCCGGATCAATCACCCCTCCGAAGTCCTTGCCGTCGGCGATCTCGCTGAAGTCGTTGTGCTCGAGGTCAACAAGGGAAAGCAGGAGATTTCGCTCGGTATCAAGCAGACCCAGGAGAACCCGTGGACCCACGTGGCCGAGAAATACCCGCCCAACACACGCATCCACGGTCGGGTCCGCAACCTCACGAATTATGGGGCGTTTGTCGAAGTCGAGGAGGGGATCGACGGGCTGCTTCACGTGTCCGATATGAGTTGGACGAAGAAGGTCAGCCACCCCTCTGAAGTCCTCAAGAGAAACGATGCGATCGACTGCGTCGTTCTGAAAGTGGAACAGGAGAAGCAGCGCATCGCCCTGGGCCTTAAACAATTGCATGAAGACCCGTGGGCTCGCGCCGTGCCCGAGAACTACATCCCGGGCCAGATCGTCGAGGGAACGGTCACGAAGATTACCAACTTCGGCGTTTTCGTGGAGCTGGAGGAGGACCTGGAAGGGCTACTGCACGTC
>JBARRC010000400.1:0-2385 GCA_049644045.1 Phycisphaerae bacterium | reverse complement strand
ATGTCAACATCTTCGGTGTTCCGTTCACCTTCCTTCCGCACGAGGGTGGCGATGGGCCACCGCCGCCACCGCCGCCACCCAAGACCAGGAAATCGGGGGACGCCATATCCATATTTTCGACGCCGCTCGCTGTTTCGAGCTATGGCAGGGTGGCCCATATCCTTTGGACATGGGGGAGACGATGACACACAGTCAGGCTCATGCCCACGATCATCACATCCCACCCTTCGCCGCGAGCGTTCCATGGTTACGGACATGTGTCGGAGGCGAAGGATGGGGCACCCCGCAAAAACAATGAAGAAACAATCATCCTGACACCTTTTTTCTCGGCGCGGTAGAATAGGCCCGCGATGATCTGGTTGGCACTTGCACTTTTGTTGGTCTGCTCGGGTGTGGTCTCGGCGTCGGAAACCGCGCTGTTCGGCCTGAGCCGGCAGACGCTCTACCAGTTCAGCCGGTCGGGGGGACGGTTGCAACGCCGCGTGCAGGTGCTCATGCAGCACCCCCGCCGCGTTCTGACGACCGTGCTGATCACCAACACGGCGGTCAACGTGGCCATCTTCACCGTCTCGTTTCTTGCTCTACGGCAGATCCACGACGTCCCGGCCATCGTGCCCGCCGTTGGCAGTGTGCTCGTGCTTCTTTCGGTCATTGTCTTCGGTGAAATGCTGCCCAAGGCCCTTGCCTTCTCCAACTTGCGCCGGTTCGCACCCCCGGCCGGCAGCCTGATCGCGATGACTTCCACGGCGATTGGAACTATACCATTCGCCCAAGACGGAAAAGATGACTTGACACAGTTATTTCATCGCAGGCCCTTACCGCAGATTCGTCAGGACCACAGGGAAGCGGTTTGAGATCGATAAGGAGAAAGTCCGGGCCGAAGCCCGGTTTCACGGGACATGTGTTTTGCAGTTTTCTGGCCCTGGTGCTGTTGAAAGAGCTGCAGGGGCGCATACAGGCCCGTGGGTGGCGGGCGGAATGGGAATACCTCAAACGTGACCTCGACGCGTTGGAAGAAACCCCGGTTGCCAACGCGGGGCGAAAGTTCGTGATCCGCAGCCGGGTCCGCGGCGACGCTGGCAAGGCGCTGCAAGCCGCGCGTGTGGCCTTGGGTCCTATGGTACGCTTTAGCCGCTGAATCCCGAGCGAGCGGCGGCTTGTCGTGAGAACAAGATGCGTAGTGCCAAGAGAGAAATTAGGGATCGTAACTGCTTTGTCCGTCAGAAGTTACGATTCCGCGGTGTTGAAGATGGGTTTGACGCACGGGAAAGGATTCCCGTTGAAGATGGATGCGAGAAGGGATTCTCGCATCAGCATGCCGGCCGTCTCATTCTATACCGCCGTGGGCGCGGAGCACCGCAGACAGTCTCTCACGATTCTTCGCGACGGCGTAATGCAGCGGGGTCAATTCCGCCTTGTCGGTCGCGTTGACGTCAGCGCCATGGGTTAGCAGCACCTCCGCTACCGTAGCCAGGAGTCGATCAACCTCCTTCTCTTCGGGGCCTTGCGAACCGGCGAGGTGCAACGGTGTCGCGCCGCGCTTGTTCTTCGCGTTTACGTTGGCGCCGCCGGCTATGAGTCGTTCGGTCGCCTCTTTCCGAAACCGCAATACCGCACAATGCAACGGCGTATCGCCCCTCTTGTCCGCAATGTTGACGTCGGCCTTCTTCGACAACAGCCAGTCGATCACCGCCGTCTGGTTGTACATGGCGGCGTCATGAAGCGGGCTTCGTCCAAGCTTGTCCTCAGCGGCCACATCGGCATCGGCCTCAAAGAGACGGTCCAGCAGAGCCAGACGCCCCTTCATTGCTGCGATGTGCAGCGGCGTCTTGCCATGTTCATCCGTCGCCTTGACATCGGCCCCGCTTCCAAGAAGCATCAAGGTGAGCGATTCCCGCCGGACTCTCACACACTTGGAGTTGTCCCCGGCGCGGAGAACCATGTGAAGCGCGGTCAATCCGTCGCGATCCTTCGCATTGACATCAGCACCCGCGCTAATAAGCGTTGCCGCCGCGATGACGCGAAGATCGTGTGCGGCCACGTGCAGCGGCGTCTGGCCGGTGGCGCAGCGTGCGCTGACCAACTCCGGCGCGGAGCGAAGCAGAGCAGCGACTCGTTCGGCGTCGCCCGCGGCGGCGGCGGCATGAATATCTGCCGTATCCCCACCGAGGCAATGCGGACACGCCCACGTCAGGATACCTAGAACAGCCGGGATCAGCTTACTGCCACTCATGAACGGTCCCCTTCCTCGAACCCGTCTCCGCGTACGTGGCGAGGATCCTTGTCCGCCACGATACCCGGAGCCTGTCACGCCCCTGTCGGAGAGTGCGACGGTTCGGCCGACTACTGCTGCGGGCTGTAGACGGCGAGTGAGGATAATCGTGG
>JBARRC010000399.1:0-2902 GCA_049644045.1 Phycisphaerae bacterium | reverse complement strand
TCAGGACGCTAACTGGAACGTGATTGGCTTAACCGACCTGGGTGGAAGCCTGGTGGAGCGTTACGTCTACACGCCCTACGGTGAGATCACGGTGCATCAGGAAACGGGCTACGGCGATCGCGATGGTGACGGCGACGTGGATGCCACGGACAAGGGCACACCTGGCAGCACGTGCACCGGCACGGTGTCAGGCGCCTGCCGCATTCTCGACCTGGACTTTGACGGCGATTACGACGCAACCGACGCGACCAAGTTCGACTCACTGCCCCACGGCCTGGGCCGCCACCCCGGCCGCATCGCTACGAATGTTGATCAACCGTTCGGACATCAGGGGTTGCCTTATGAGGCAGAGATTGGGAGTTATCAGAATCGGCGCAGACAGTACCTTCCAAGTAAAAGGCGGTTCATGCAGAGGGACCCATTAAGCAATAGGAACCGTGGGTACAGTGGGTACCAGAATGGGTTGTGTCTCTACGGTTATCTTACGACAAACCCTATCGGGCTGAACGATCCTAGAGGGCTCGCTGTGTACTGCCCCGCAGCGTGCAAGCCCGATAGAGAAGAGTACGATGCGCAGGCTGTATGCTGCTTTGAGTACACGAACCAATATTGTCCGCCGGGCGCCTCGCCAGAATGTGGGATCCGTTGTAAGAAGAAGATCTGTTGGAAGGACGAACCCGGTCCTTCGTGTGAAGACCAATGCCTGGAGAAACACGAAGAAGTACATTTCGGCCATTTCACCTGCGAGCTGGACTTTTACCCAGGGCGTTGCGGGGCTTCAATAAAACTCTGTGAGAAAAGTTGGTCTGGCGGGTTTGATACTGACCCTGAGCGTGAGTGCCCAGCGTACGAGCGGCAGTTGGAATGTCTCCAGGACGAATGTGAAGGTACAGATGCAGCTTGCCGGTTCGTTCGTTGCATGATCGACCAGATGTGCAACCCTTACCCTGGGCAAGCGTCGTACCCCGATGTTATCGGGGCCTGTCTTCAGGATGCCGCTCAGCCCAACCCCGTATACGAGGGGTGCGACGCGTCGTGATTACCACTTGGGTCGTCGACCATTGTCAAAGGTGTCCGGGTATGTTGCGGGGGGCGACCATCAGGCACCGCTTGGGACATCGCTGTGCTCGATCACGTGCGATTGGTTACAATAAGAGGGTGGGCGTATGCTACGGAAGTGCGTGATAATCGTACTTACTCTGGCCGCGGCAGGGACAGGGATTCTTGCGCTCTCTACGTTTTTCCCTCCGCGGTTTCTATCGACTGGTGCGGGAAGTCGCGCGCAAGTTATTTGCCTTCGGACGAGTTGGGTTTGCCTGATCGCACTGTCGGAGAACAAGTATTTCAGATTCGCTGTCAAGCGACGCCATCTTTCATTCTCGTATATAGATATACACGACGCCTCAGGCCGACCTCCTGACTGGAGCGTCAGTCTACTTGGATTCGGAGTCGCACGGACGACCACCCATCCAATCAAAATCCCGGCAGGGCACGGGGAATACCCGCGCGAAGTCAACCCCATCTGGAACCGAAAGACGCCCGAGTTAGTCTATTCCCTTCATTTACCACTTTGGGCACTCTTTGGCATCCTCTTGATCTACCCGACAGTGGCCTTGACCTGTGGTCCCCTCCGGGCTTGGCGCCGCCGTAATCGAGGACTCTGTGTCAAGTGTGGCTATGACCTTACCGGTAACACGTCAGGCATTTGCCCGGAATGCGGAACAACGATTTGAGACCCGGGACGGCTTGGGGAACCTGTATCAACAGGCCATTCACGGCACGCAGTATATTGATGAGCTGGTCATGGTGCGGGTAAAGGACAAAGGCGACTTGTACGTGCATCAAGACGCCGATTGGAAATAGGGAAATTGAGGGACATTGGGGACAGTCACCTTTTGGACATGGTGTTGGCACTGGAACAGGAAACAGCCACCTATTTGACAGCACAGTGGCACTGGGATTGAGGCATGTTTCGCCCACGACGGCAACAACAGCTATTACGCTGTCGTCCTTGACCGGGACGCTGACAAAATCGCGTTGCACAAGATCACCAGCGGCTCGTGGGGTTCCGCGCTCGACAGCGCCGACGCGACCATCAACGAGTCCACGGCCTATACCATCAAGGTGGCCCGCAAACAGAGCGAGATCGTAGCTGCACTCGTCGGCCAAAGCGGGGCCGGTCACGTACGCGGATTTCGGGGCGTTCGAGCGTGCGGTCGGTCCCGGTCTGCGGGAGATCGACTTCGAGACCCTCCCGGACGGAACGCCCAGCGTCAACCACACCCCGATCACGCCGGACTTCAATTATAGGGAGCAGGGTGTGACGTTCTCGTCCCCGCGCCCGATTCTGGAAATCAATTGGGCACCAGGTGCGGGCTTTGCGCTACTTGCGTTGGCAACCGATACCGCCTTCCCTAACTGGATCGTTGCGGACTTTGAGACGCCCGTCTGGGCGGTCGGGATTTTCGTCCCCGGCGGGACCACGTTGTCCGCGTTCGACCTGGACGGGGAGCTCATTGTTAGCATAACTGGTGCCGGGAGCGGGGCGTGGCGCTTCCAAGGGATCGTGTCGGACGTGCCCATCGCCACAGTGACCGGGGATCGCGGGGCATCATTTGAAATCTGGCAATCGTTCCTGTTTGCCACGGTGCCCGAACCGGGGACGCTTCTCTTGCTGGCTTGCGGGGCAGTATCGCTGCTGCGTCGTCATAGGTCATCGCGTTCTGTCGGCTCTCAGAGCGTGACGCTCCATGGCGCAGGCATTGGTCAACCGCATATCCGTCACAACATCTGAAGGAGTCATGATATGAATGGCACTGCCGTTGGCAACTTCCGTCTTGGCAGGCACTTACGTTTTTTGGAGCGCCGCGCGTAGCTCGTCCCGTGGGTCGTGCATGTATGG
>JBARRC010000398.1:0-5490 GCA_049644045.1 Phycisphaerae bacterium | reverse complement strand
CGGGTGCGGCCATTCTCTGTGGCACATGCGAATAATTCGTGTCGCTCTGTAGCGGCCGGCGTCCCCGCCGGGCGTCGTACGCAATAGCACTTGTCCGGGAAAACGGCCTGCGAGGACGCAGGCCGCTACGATCTCAGTAGGACGACAGAATGACACGATGCCACAAAATATGGTCACGCCCGGAGAATCCCCTCCGGCGAAAACTCAGGCTAGGCGATTGCACCAAGCGAGCGAGCGTTGTGATTATAGGACTAAGACTGCTCGTGGGAGTGGTGCTATACCGGCGACTCGGTCCGTCCGATAGAAGCATCAAGGATCGTTATGTGAACTGGACTATGTGAACTGAACATCGCTAAGGTGCTGGGTGTACCGGGAATACTTCAAATTCCGTACCATGCCCTTTGACAACACACCCGATCCGCGCTTTTTCTTCATGACCGCGGAGCATGAGGAGGCCCTGGCAGCGCTGAAGTATGGCGTGACGCAACAGCGCGGGTTCACGGTAGTGACCGGAGCCCCAGGCAGCGGAAAGACACTGCTGGGACGAATGCTGACACAATCGTTGAGCGGGGAAACACAGACCGCCGCCCTCTCCCACACCCCCGACAATGCCCATGATTTGATCAGCTCGCTCTGTCGGGAGTTCGGGCTCCGGGTCCGTGACTCGCATTCCACCGGGGAGCTTGTCGCCCGGCTCGAGGCGATGCTCACGGAGCGACACCATGAGTCGTCGATCTGTGTCGCGATCATTGACGAGGCACAAAATCTATCGCCCGATCTGCTCGAACACCTTCGGATGCTGGCCAATCTGGAGGTCGATTCGGCGAAGCTCTTGCAGATTATTCTGCTCGGTCAACCGGAGCTGGGCGATGTGCTCCGAAGCCCACGATTGAACCAACTACGTCAACGAATCTTCTGCTCGCGCGAACTCAAACCATTGGCGCGCGATCAGACACGCCATTACATCCGGCATCGACTTCGCATCGCGGGGGCGAGTGACATCGACCTCTTCAGCGAAGAGGCCGTGGATCTGATCTACGAACGTTCGGGCGGGTTGCCCCGGATGATCAATCAGATGGCCGACAACTCGCTACTGACGGCCTACGGCGCGTCTCGCACCAGGATTGAACGACAAACGGTCGCGGAAAGCATTGACCAGATGATGCGGCTGCAGTTCGCACCAGCCACCGTAGAATCCGCAGCGTACTCGACCGGTGTGCGCGCCATCACACGCGACCCTCCGAACCTGGCTGCGTCACCCACCGCGGAGGGCGGACGCCGAGTGGCTGAAGACCTGGTGCAAGGGCTCGATGAAGTCACGTCGAAGGCCTCCGAGATGGCAGAACGCCTTAACGAGACCCTACGCGTTGCCGCTCGACAGATCGGCGAGATGAATGGTGCGGAGCGCGCCGTTGAGTCCAGCATGTGCAGGTTCGAGTTGGCCCGCCACGCCGTTGAGTCGACCCGCCACGCCGTCGAGTCGACCGCAGCACAGTCACTGGCACGATCGGAACAGTTGAACGAGACGGTCAATGAACATCGGAAGGCTGCCAAGGAGACGGTGAAGGTGTTGTCTGATCTTTGTGAGCGGGCTGCGCGTATCGAGGAGCAGCACGTGCTTCAGACACAGGAATTGGTCGAGCGCCTTCTCGATGCCGATGAGCGATCACAGCGCCTTGAACATATCACTCAACAAGCCCTGCATACAGAGAAAGCGTGCACTGAGAAGACACAATCCTTGGGCGAATGCCTCCAAAAAGTGGACGAATGCGCGAAAGGTCTGGACGACACGGTTGAGCGGGCCCAGCACGCGGAGCATCAGTGTGCGACGAGAGCGGTTGAACTCGCCGTTCAGCTTCAGCATGCCAACGCGAGTTCCAAAGAAGTCAAGCGTTCACTCGCAAGCCTTTCGCACGCTCGAGATGGTGCCGCGCGAACCTGTCAGACCCTGGTCGAACGCAACGCCGACATCGAGCGCCGTTTTCAGACTCTCGCTGCTCGGCAGAAACAACTGGAAGCGACCATGCGCAAAGTAGAGTCAGCCACTCAAACATCCCGCGGTATGGTGGCGACCGTGGTCGTGGAGCGATCGAAGACGGAGAAATCCATCGAGCGCCTCCACGCAATGTCGAAGCAGATCGCAAAGACGGGTGGGGAGACGGCTAGACGGTCGGAGCGTGTAGTAACCCAGTCGGACAAGGCCCGGCGAGAACTCATCGAGACTACGGACCGGGCGGTTCACACGCTCCGTGAGCTACGTACCGGCGATCAGCACACGCAGCACAAAGCCGTCGCCGCAGCAACCGAGTGTGGCGAACTGAAGAAAGCGATCAATCTGCTACGACATTTCGCGCACGATGCCACGGTGCCTTGTGCGGGGCTGCAATAAAGATGCTACGTCGGTTGCTTGCGCTGCTAATCGTCTTTGTGTTGGTTGCGGTGTCGTTGGGCATCGTGATAGGTTTTGGTGCGCTCGTGGTCCGGATTAGCAGCTATGCGCTTCTGTTGCTGGTGCCAATCGCGTGCCTGACGGTCTTCGCCAACGTTCCCTCGTCGCATGCCAAGCGAGTCAACCGTCAGGCCGAGCGGGTTGACTCAACCGTGGAGACCGACCCGGGTGAGACGGAAGGGTTGACGGGTCTCTGGAAGGGAACCGCTCGAATCTGGCCCACGACAACCGCTTCGGTTCTTCGGGTGCTCCCGATCCGCATGGCCATCACCACGGACCCCATCGGAAGTCACCTGCTCCGGTGCAAAGGCCGCCACCGAAGGGAACAGATCGTGGCCGCCGAAGTCCTGGAGCACGATGCCGCCAACAACGACCTCGATCTTCGGATTACAGTGGAAGCCGGCAACCGGTTGGAACAGTTCGAAGCCAGGCTCCGGTGTGAGTCGGGCGCCCTGGCACCCGAGGACGAGACGGATCCCTGTACGATCGAACTGCAACCTGAAACACCGTCCGTGTCTCAGGCATAGCCAAGCTCGGCGAGGTCATCTTCGCCCAAGCCGAAGTGGTGTCCGACCTCGTGAAACACCGTCTTGCGAATCTGGCGAACCACCTCCGCCCGTGTGCGGCAGAGGCGTTCGATATTGTGCTGGTAGATGATGAGATGGTCGGCCATCCGCATGTTCTGTTCCACGCTCCGCCGGGTCAGCGGTGTTCCACGGTAGACGCCCAACAGTGTCCGTGGATTGTCAATACCGACGCTGTCACATGTGCGGCGATCGGGCATCGGCTCGACATCGATCGCCACATCGCGCATATACGGAGTCAAAGCCTCGGGGATGTCCGCCAGCGCCTCGGCTACTAAATCGGCGAATTCCGTGGTGGTTAGTCTCATCAGGCAGCCACCCTGGGGTGCATCTTGGCGAACCCTCCCGTTCGTTCGCCGCTGCTCAGCGACGATTGTACCACAAAGGCGCATTCTTAACTCAAGCGGTGTCGGGCAGTGAGGGCATGGATTCCGTAATGATTTGCGAACAGTTGCGTGCTGCGCGAGATTGGCGATACAATGTCCCGTTGCGGCCATCAGGTTGGTGACGCGGTGCGATTCCCCTTTGGTGCGGACGCGGGAGCAGTGTGTCGTGAGCAGATTCCTGAACCATCGCCTCGGTCTTGTGCTGTTGGCTGTGTTGCTGTCGATGCCACACGGGGCCGTCAACGCGCAGCAGCCCCGGACCCGGACGCTGACCTACGATGCTGATCGTAAGGAATGGGTGGAGCAGCCGCCTCCCTCGCCGGGAACGCCCGAGGGCGACCTGCACGCGATCAGGGTCCTCATCAAGGACGCGGATTACCGTAAGGCGCTCACCGCGATCAAGAAGTTCGTAAAGCGGCACGGTGAATCCGATTCGCTCTATCCGGAGGTCCTGATCGCGAAGGCGGAAGCCTTGATCGGCCGGCTGGAGTATTACACGGCCCATGTCACTTTGCAGGCATTCTTGGGCGAGTTTGCCGGCGTTCCACTGACCTCGGACGCACTGCGGATGGAGTTTAACATCGCGGAAGCCTTTTTGAGCGGGGTGAGACGCAAGGTGTGGGGTATCCGATGGCTCTCCGGGGAGGACATTGCCCTTCGGATTCTCGACGAGATATCTGCGGATTATCCCGACAGCCGGCTCGCCGAGCTTGCGATCAAAACCAAGGCGGATTACCTGTTCAAGGCGGGGGATCACGCACTCGCGGAGCTGGAATACACGCATCTTCTGCGCGATCACCCTCAAAGCCGATACCACCAGTATGCACTGCGCCGCTCGGCGGAGGGGGCGCTGGCGAGCTTCGGCGGCGTTGATTACGACGAGGCCGCGTTGATCGAAGCGGAAGAGCGTTATCGCGACTACCAACTTCGCTACCCGGACCAGGCCGATCGCGACGGCGTCGGGCTCATTCTCGACGGCATTCGAGAGCTGCGCGCCGAAAAGGATTTTTTAATCGGTGCCTATTACGAGCGGACGGACCATTGGAGCACGGCGATCTACTACTATCGGATGGTGCGCGAGAACTGGCCCGACACCATCGCTGCCACGAAGGCGGCATCCCGGCTGGAACTCCTCGGCGCGTAGGAGCCGGTGACAACCACCGAAACTCCGCGGCCCGTGGACGAACCTGCCGGAATGAGCGAGACATTCGACCGATGAATCCAAAGATTCTTCTCTGGGCAACACCACTGGCAGCCCTGTTTCTTGTCGGCGTCACGGGATGCGGTTACTCGACATCCCGCCCGTTTCGGACCGATATTCAAACGGTTCACGTGGAAATGCTCCACTCAAAGGAGTTTCGACGCGAGTTGGAGTTTCGTCTGACCGAAGCGATCATCAAGCGGATCGAGATGGACACGCCGTACCGGATCGCGCCACGACGGACGGCTGATGCCCTCCTCACGGGCGAAATCGTCAAAGTTGAAAACCGTACCTTCGGCGACGATTTTGACACCGACCGGCCGCGCGAAATCGGATCGACCGTCGTCGTCCGCTTTCGGATTCAGGACATCCACACGGGGGAGATTCTCGTAGAGAGGCCGAGGTTCGTGTATCAAACCAGCTACATTCCACCTGTCGGCGAGACTTTCGCGCATGGCATGACCCGCGCGTTGGACGGGTTGGCTGAGCAGATCGTCGAAACGATGGAATCGGGCTGGTGATGCCGCTATGATTAGTGCGGTGACATAACTGCGCCGAAAAAGTCGCACTGGAATTGGAGTTAGGTCGATGGCGGATGGGGACGGATCACCGCCGCAACAACCACCCGAACCGAAGCAGCCAAGCGGACCGAACATGAAGTTCTCCCGCAGCATTGTCAGTTGGCTGCTTCTGCTTGGACTGGCCATGCTGCTTGTGGGGTTCCTGAGCAGTTCGGCGACGCGTACGCCGCCGCTCCCCATCAGCGAATTCGAAAAACTCGTTCAAGACAAGAACATCAAAAGGCTGGTCATCAAGGAGGACGGGGTTGTTGAGGGCCTGAAGACCGGGCCGACGGAGGGTGAGGCGCCC
>JBARRC010000397.1:0-21324 GCA_049644045.1 Phycisphaerae bacterium | reverse complement strand
TCGGGTTCGCCATGTTGCTCTTTCACCGACGTGAGGTGGCGGAGGTTTCAGTCTGACCCTGGCTGGGGCGAGGCCTCTGAGAGCGTGTTTGAGAAGTCGGGTGCCACTGGCAGCTTGCTGCCAGTGTGCTGCTGGAGGCGAGTAACACACGGGCGGACAAGCCGCCCGTGGCACCTATGCGCTGACGAATGAGACGGGCGATGTCGCAAGCATTGGACTACACGTTGCCTGAACATCTCGCCGCGCGGCAGTCTGCAAAGCGGCGAGAGTCGGGGGTTCAGATCGTTGCCGCACTGCTGGCCGTGGTGTGTTTTGTCGGGGCCGGGTTGTTTGTCCGTCCGGTCAATAAGATACGCCGGGAGCGTCAGCTCATGATCGACCCGGACACGGTCAAGGGGCTCCCACCGGATATTGCCCTGTTGGGGAAGCTCGGCACGTTTCGCGCGCTGGCGATCGACTGGGCCTCCATTCGTGCGGAGCGCCTGAAAGAGGAGGGCAAGACCTACGAAGCGCTGCAACTGCACGAGACGGTCTGCGCGTTGGCGCCGCGGTTTCCCAGCGTGTGGGTCAATGCGGCGTGGAACATGGCCTACAACATCTCGGTGTCCCAGTACTCGCCCGAGGCGCGCTGGCAGTGGGTCCAAAACGGGATCAGGATTCTTCGAGACAAGGGGATCCAATACAACCCCCGTTCGGTCACCTTGTACAAGGAGCTTGCGTGGATCTACTGGCACAAGATCGGGGATTTCATGGACGACGAGCACCTGAACTACAAACGTGCGCTGGCAGTCGAGATGGAGCGCGCGCTTGGTGCACCGCCGACCGCCCTGACCGATGAGGCGTACTCCAACTGGTTCCGCAAGATCGTCGACGCCCCCCGTGATCTTGACGAACTGCTCAGGACGGATGCGGATGTGGCCCGGTTGGTGGCACGCCTGCGCGAGGTCCGACTCGAGCCCGATGACTCCCTGCTGGACTTCGTGGCGCGCCACCTCCGCCCCGAGCTTACTGTGGCCGACCTGGTCAAGGACAGGTCGAGTCTCGACTCGTTGCTGGCCCGCCGGCTGGAGGTCACAACCGACGCCGAGCAGAAGGAACCGCTTGATCGTCTGCTCGCCGCCATCCGATCGAAGGTGCTTCGTGAGCGTCACCGTTTCGACCTCGACTGGATGTATGATCTGATGGTTGAGCAGTACGGCCCACTCGACTGGCGCAATGCGTTCTCACATGCATTGTACTGGTCGAGCTGGGGCGGCAAGATCAGCAAAGGGTATGAGAACGTCGACCCGGCCGATGCGATGAACACCGCCCGATTTGTATTCATCGCACTGCAACACCTGATTACGAAGGGTAGGATCACGCTCTGGCCCGATTTCGACGATCCGTTTTCATCCTACATCGAACTAACGCCGGACACTCGCTACATTCCGTACCTCTACGAGACCTATTTTCGTCTGACGAAGGAGCAGTTCGGTGATGATCCCGACTTTGAGGAGGGAGAGATAGCGCGCAATTACCGAACCGGCTTCATCACCAACATGCACCAATGGGTTCACCTGCTGTATCTGGAGGGCGGCGAAGAGAATCTTGCTCAGGCGGAGGATTACTACGCGTGGCTGCGAGAGCACAACAAACACCCTGATGGTTCCACGCAAGAGCGTTATCGGAAAACCCTGGACGAGTTTGTGATGGGAGAGCTGCTCGATCAGTTGCATACCTACAAAGCTGTGACCGCACTGATCCGCAGTTTCGTTCGACGGGCGCTGAAGCAGTTTTCGCTGGGGCTGACGCGCGCCGGCGTCACGTCGCTGGTGCGCGCGCGACAATGCTATGAGTACTGGCAGATCGGCACGAAGAACGACCCGACGGAGCGTCGTCAGTTTCAGCCGCCGCGTGTGATTCTCCGGGACGAGATCGAAGCCTACCTGAAGCAACGAGAGGTCGCGCCGTTGTACAAGGCCAGGCTTTGGAAGAACCTGCCCCTCGCACAGCGGCAGATGACGTATGATCGTCTGGCCCTCTATTTCAAGAAGCTTTGCGAAGCACAAGAGCCGCCGTGGGACGTTTCTGTGGCGTTTTGCGAACCCCCGGGGATGGAGGCGTTTCGTGAGACCGAGATCGAGACTCGCGGCGCGCCCAAACGGGAGGGCGTGGAACAGGGCGAGCGATTCAAAGACTAAGAGCGTGTTTGAAAAGCGTGGACAACCACTGGCGGACAAGCCGCCAGTGGCACCCAAGATCAGACCTGCCAGGATAGGCTCTAAGCCCGGATTTTCGCCGGAGGGAGGTGTTCACAGGGGCGGGGGCGAGTTCGATCACGTGATTGTTGACTCAAGACGGCCTTCTCAACGTCCGAATACCAAGTGCGATAGCAGCGGTCCAGCCACGGATAGCTGAAGCGAGCCGCGGCCTTCAGGCCGCGCGAATCGCTGGACCGAGAATCCCTTCTCGGTCCTCTGGAGGTGCTGAGAAGGGATTCTCGGCACAGCGTATGATGATATCCGCGCAGGCTAAAGCCTGCGGCTCGGGCCTGCGGCTCGGGTCTGCGGCTCGTCGCCGGGATCGGACATGAAAGCATCGGCCATCCAGCATCTGGTTTGCCCCGAAACCCTGGGTCCACTTCGGCTGACGGCGGTCGAGGTGTCCGGTGACGAGATTTTGGAAGGTACGCTCGTCGGCGAGTCAGCGACCTATGCCATTCACGGCGGGATACCCGGCTTTGTCCCCGTGGAGGTGTTGCAAACACAGACCGTCAGGTCATTCACGCAGAAATGGGCCAAGCACCATTATTACCGCGAGCACACGGGTAAGTTCTACACCGACTGGTACCTCCAGCGGTACGGCTTCTTCGAGCTGTCCAAGCTGCGGGAATTCCTCAGGGGGAAGGCGTTCATTCTTGACGCAGGCACGGGCGCCGGGCGCGACGCCGCCAACTTCGCCGAGCACTCCTCAGCCACGGTCTTCGGGGTGGACACGGCCCGAGAGGCCCTTGAGGTCGCGCGACGAGAGGTGGACCATCCGCGTGTGGAGTTTGTGCAGGCCGATGTCACCTCTTTGCCTTTCCCGGATGAGTTCTTCGATTTCATCAACTGCGATCAGGTGATCCACCATACGCCCGATCCGCGAGCGACGTTCGAGCACTTGCGTCGCAAGCTCAAACCAGGCGGCCAGATCTGCTGCTATGTCTACAAAAAGAAGGCGGTGATCCGCGAGTTCACCGACGATTACGTTCGCAAGCAGCTAAGCAGGCTGCCGATCGACGAAGCACTCAAGGTTTGCGAAGGCATCACGCGTCTGGGTCGCACCCTCGCCGGCTTAAGGGCCTCCATCGAGATCGAAGAGGATATCCCGGTCCTCGGAATCAAGAAGGGCAAGCTCGACCTGCAACGCTTCCTCCACTGGAATGTGATGAAGTGCTTTTGGAATGATGAGTTCGACTTCTTTACGAACAACATCATCAATTTCGACTGGTATCACCCGGAATACTGCTTCCGCTCCGAGCCCGGTGAGTTCCGTTCATGGTTCGCAGAGGGTTGGGAGATACAGGCCTGGGATGTGCAGGACGCGGGTATCAGCTGTCGAGCCGGAAAGGTCTGACCATGTGCGGCGTTCTCGGCGGCATCAACACCGACTTCGACGAGCCGTGTCTGCGCCGGCTCCGCCATCGCGGACCGAATCAGAGCAGTCTGGTCAGTGAGGAGGTGCCCGGGCACGGCACCGTGACGTTGGGGCAGACCCGTCTGAACATCGTCGACCGCCACGATGTCGATCTTCCCATACGGATCGGCCACACCACGATCCTGTTCAACGGCGAGATATACAACCATCCCGAGCTGCGCAGCGACCTGGAAGGTCTGGGTTGGGCGTTTGAGACGAAGACGGACACGGAGGTGGCACTGGCCGCCTACCTGCAATGGGGGTCGGATTGCCTCACCCGCTTCAACGGGATGTTCGCTCTTGCGATCTGGGATGGCGAGCGGTTCTTCTGCGCCCGGGATCGGATGGGGCAAAAGCCCTTCTTTTACCGGTGCGGACCGGGCACGTTCGAGTTTGCCTCTGAAATCAAGGCCTTTTCCAATATCGAGTTCGTATCGCAGGATCTGTTCGATCTCTTTGAATTCTGCTTCAACGAGCACACGCTGTACCGCGATGTCCTTTCGCTTCGGCCGGGTAGCTTCTTGATCTACGACCTTGGGCGGGGCACCTGCCACACACACCAGTACTGGGACATCGAGCATCAGGTCGACCGCAGGATCAGCGACGAGCGCACGGCCGTTGACACGTTCATCGAGTTGCTGGAGGACTCCGTCAATCTCCGGTTGCGCGCCGACGTGCCGGTGAGCCTGTTCCTGTCCGGCGGCCTGGATTCCGCCCTGATCGCCAGGCTCTCGGGCGTTGAGGAGGCCTTCACGTGCCAGTTTGCGGAATTCGACCGGACCATCAACGAGGAACGGTACGCGCGCGACCTGACAGATCGATTAGGTATCCGGCTCCAGCTTGTACGACCCACGCGCGAGGAGTTCCTCAACGATCTGTCGGCGATGGCCTATTACCTGGAGATGCCCACCGGGTCGTTCAGCGTCTTCCCGCTGTACCGTCTCGCCAAGGCGTGCCGCGAAGCCGGGTACAGGGTGGTTCTTTCCGGTGAAGGCTCCGACGAGCTGTTCGCCGGGTACGTTCGAAGCGAGCTTCTGCTAAGCGACAGGACGTCAGCCGACGATCCCCAACTTCAACACTATGCCGCCATGCTGGAGCGCTTCCACGGAAGTGACCTGGACCGGTTTTGCAGGATGGCCTCTCGTTCCGGCCTGGTTGGGGCGTCACTGATGAAAATGTTCCTGACAGGGTCCTGGAGCGAGCGCAAATCCATGTTGGAGAACATCTGCTACATCGAGAGCCGGATCTTTCTCCAGCCGCTGCTGCAAATGGGGGACCGGATGTGCATGGCCCACAGCGTGGAGCCGCGCGCTCCGTATCTGGACCACCGCCTGGTCGAGTTCGCCTTTTCACTGGATGACTCGTTGCGTCACCGCGACGGCACCGGCAAGTGGATCGTCCATCAGGCGGCGAAGAAACTGCTGCCAAGCGGATCACCGGTGCTGCAACGGCGGGTCAAGCACGGTCTGCCCACGCCCGTCAATCTCTGGATGCAGGGGCGACACAGCTTTGATCGAAAGTACTGGAACACACTCATGATGGCCGAGTGCATGAAGAGCTTGCTCGGTTGCCAGGAGCCCGTCGCTGTCGATGACACCGCGCCAGTACCGCAGTTAGTCTTTGAGGGACCTGCCAGGAGTCTCGAACCCGTATCATCGCTCCGGAGCCGTATTCGATGAGCGTCACCCTCACTCACCCGCGAACCACCGGGTTTGACACAACCGTTCTCTCCGTGATCGCGCCGTGCTTCAATGAGCAAGACAACGTCGACGTGCTCGTCGATCGCACGTTGGCCGTGTTCGATGAGATGGACGTTGCGGCTGAGCTACTGCTCGTTGACGACGGCAGCACGGATGACACGTGGGAGCGCGTTCTGCGGTGCTCGCGACGCGACAACCGCGTTCACGGTGTCAAGCACGCATCTAACCAGGGGATCGAAGGTGCTTGGCGCAGCGGCCTGGAGGTTGCGTCGGGCGAACTTGTCTGCCTGATAGACGCGGACCTCCAAAACCGACCGGAGGATATCCCGAGACTTTACAAGACCTATCTGCGGGAGTTGCCCGATATTGTGCAAGCCGTCCGTCACCCGGTAAGGGGGGTTCGGCGGTGCCGGAACTTCAGCCGGGGGCTGAACTTCCTGTTGAACCTGACCTTCCGCATGCGTCTACGGGACAGTAAATCAGGCTTCCTCCTCTGCCGCCGCGATGTGCTGGCAAACCTGCTGAGACACCGGTTCCACTACCGGTATTTTCAGAGTTTCATCGGGGTGGCTGCGGGATCACAGGGTTACACCATCGCCGAAGTGGACACCGACTTCGATCAACGACACGCCGGGAAGTCATTCCTGAGCCGCTTTCCGATTGCGGTTTCCCTGCGCATCTGCTGGGAGCTACTGAAGTTTCGAGTGGAGACACGGGCCGCCACGCGCGAGGCGGCCACCCGGCAACGTAAATGGTTGATACCGCCGGTTCTGGCGGAAACAGCTCCCCGCTGGACCGAGAATCCCTTCTCGGTCCTTTCGGACGTACCGAGAAAGGATACTCGGCACAGCGCCTCCAAGTGAATTGTGATGCAAACGCAATCGGTCACAATCCGCGACGTAGAGCGTTGGAACGATACCTTTGCCCGCGAGCATGACATCGACGATTACTACACGCGGTCCGGCTTCGTGATCCGCTGGATTGAGCAGCGGCGTTTGGCGTGCATACGCAAGATGATCGCAGCCACACCCGATGATCGGATTCTTGAGGTCGGTTGCGGCGGTGGGCACGTTCTTCGGCTCTTTCCCCAATCGGATCTTACGGGTGTGGATGTCTCGGACGAAATGCTGCGAAAGGCGCGGCGGAACCTGGAAGGCTATCGGGTGCGCCTGCTCAAGGGGGAACCCCACGAACTTGATCTGCCGGACCGCGGCTTCGACAGGATTATCTGCAGTGAAGTGCTCGAACACGTCGTCGACCCCGCAGCGATGTTGGACCAGATACGACGCCTCGTGCATCCGGATGGGCGCGTTGTCGTCACCATCCCCAATGATCGCCTGGTGAATCGCCTGAAGGCCGTGATCGGCCACACCGGCTTGGTCAACCTGCCGGCGTTCGGCCGAACATCCTGGGGGGGCGACAAATACCACCTGCACATCTGGCGTGCCCGTGAGATGCGCGATCTTCTCTCACGTTACTTCAGGGTTTCACAGACGCGTCTTGCTCCGTATCGATGGCTCCCGATCCGCTGCTGTTTCCTGTGTTTTCCCGCCGTCGCCCGGCACGGATCGGCGGCCAGCTAATCCGGCGGCGACCAGGTGCCGATAACTCACCGGAAGTCAGACTTCAGTGGTTGCGTGACGACGCGGGGAGTTTCCCGGAGCGTTCTGCGCAGATGAATCGTGCGTTCAACAGGCGTGTCCTATTGATCAGCCCGCCTCAGGATCTAACCGAGGTCATGGGGCGTGCCGGTAGGTTCGTCACCAGGTGGGAACCGCTGGGGCTGCTCTACATCGCCGCGGTTCTCATCGAGAACGGGTATGACGTTCATATACTCGACGCGGAGGCCGACCCGCACACCATGGATGAGATCCTCGGTGCGGTGGAGACGTACGATCCCGCGGTTGTCGGGATCACCTGTCTGACGCCGACGGCTCCACCGTCCGTGATGCTCGGGCAACAAACCCGCAAGACCCACCCGCAACGTACGGTTGTGATGGGCAACGTCCACGCGCACGTGTTCGCGGAGGCACTGCTCCGCCTCGGGGCATGTGATTTCATCGTCCACGGCGACGGGGAATTCGTGTTTCTGGACTTGCTGCGATGTCTCGAAGCCGGCGGAGACCCGGCGTCTGTCACCGGTGTGTCCTTCCTGTGCGAGAACCATTACGTAAACGTCCCTCCTCCACCGCTCCCCCGAGACCTGGATGTGATTCCGCCACCGGCCAGGCACCTCGTGAAACACATCAACTATGATGCGGGGACGATCAATAACCTGACGTACATCCGCCCAAAGGGCACTGTGAGCAGACATACACTTGGCTCTCGCGGATGCGTTTTCGAATGCAAGTTCTGCGTCGTCCACCAGGAGCGCGGTTTCCGCACGCACAGCCCCAAGCGCATCGTCGATGAGGTGATCGATCTTCAGGAGAACTACAATTGCGGCTTCGTCACCTTCCAGGATCCGATCTTCGTGGCGAGCAAGAAACGGGTCCATGCCATATGTGAAGAGATACATCGTCGGGGCGTCAGGATCCCCTGGGGCTGCGAGGGACATGTGCGGATGGTTGACCGGGAAATGCTCAGTGCCATGAAGGCTGCCGGCTGTGTTAATATCGCCTACGGGATCGAGTCCGGCTCTCAACGCGTCCTGGACAGAATCGGCAAGGGAACGAAGCTCGAACATGTCCATGAGGCCATCAGGCTGACGCGTGCGGTCGGCATTCCAATAAGCGGGCTGTTCATCCTGGGCTTGCCCGGCGAAACCCGCGAAGAGATGGAACGGACGATCGAATTGTCCTCCAGGTTGCCGCTTGATCTGGCGCAGTTCTCCATGTTTGTTCCGTATCCCGGGTCTCGGTATTTTGAGGAGCTGTCCGCGGCCGGGATCATTGACACCGGCCTGCGTCCGGATGGCAGCGTCGACTTCGATGTGTGGCGGCGCTACAACCCATACGTTGGCTATGGAGCGGCGGGAGGCAGTATCTACTTGCCGCCGGGCTTCACATTCAACGAGCTGTTCGCGATGCAGCGCAAGGCGCTGCGAAGGTTCTACCTGCGGCCAAGGCTGATTTGGAAAAACCTCAAGAGGCTCAGGCCCGGTAATGTCTTCGGCACCGTCCGGGCCGCCACTACGATGTTTTTCAAACGGGCTGCCACAGGGGACCGTGCTCCACACCCACGAATGGCACGGTTGGCCTCCCAGAAGGACACCGCTAAACCCGAAGCCGACTATAAGCCTGCAGTGGAGCTGTCTGTGATCGGGTAGATTGAAGTGGCGTCGTTGCCATCAAACAGTTTGCGCCCTGGGAGAGGTCGTGTAACGCAGTATTGGCTGAGCGGAGCTGCGGACCGCGGGCTTTCTTGTCCCAATTGATCGCTTGAAGAAAAGCGTTCCGGCGGCGCGGGTGGCATCTATGACATTGCCGGGTCTGATCCGTTTGAGATTCCGCAAGATCTGGTGCGGTCTGAGGTAGAATCTTCGCAGCGCCTTGCGTTGCATGGCAAACAGTTCGTCGAAGGTAAAACCCGGCGGCAGGTATATGCTACCTCCCTGCTGGCCGTATCCCACGTACGAGCTGTAGCGCCGCCAGACGTCGAAATCGACGCTCCCGTCTGGCCGAACACCGGTGTCAATAATCCCTGCGGCGGACAGCTCCTCAAAATACCGAGACCCGGGAAAGGGGACGAACAGGGTGAACTGGGCGAGGTCAAGGGGAAGCTTAGCGGCTAGCTCGATCGTCCGCTCCATCTGGTCGCGGGTCTCGCCGGGCAAACCCAAGATGAACAAACCGCTCGTGGAAATGCCCACGGCGTGCGTCAACCGGATAGCCTCATCGACATCTTCGAGCTTTGTTCCCTTGCCGATCCTGTCCAGGACGCGCTGTGAGCCGGACTCGATTCCATAGGCGATATTGACGCAGCCCGCAGCCCTCATTACATGCAGCGTCTCGCGATCGACCATCCGCACGTGCCCCTCGCAGCCCCACGGGACCTTCACGCCCCGCCGCCGTATTTCATCGCATATCGCGTGGGCTCGGCCTTTGTTGGCCTCGAAGATCGAGTCTATGAAGAAAATGAACCCGCAGTTATAGTTCTCCTGAAGATCGATCATCTCGTCGACAATGCGTTTCGGGCTGTGCGTGCGGAACCGGCGTTCCTGATGCACTACGCAGAATTTGCACTCGAAGACGCATCCTCGCGCACCCATCGCGTGTCGGCTGACCGTGCCCTTCGGGCGCATATAGGACATATTGCTGATTAAGCCGGCGTCGTAGTCGATATGTTTGACGAGGTGCCTCGCCGGCGGGGGAATAACGTCAAGGTCTCGCGGTAGGGGGCGCGGGGGAGTTTTGACAAAATCTTCGCCTTGCAGGAAGGAGACACCGCCCACGGACGCCGGATCTCCACCGGCTTCGAGGCATCGCAACAACTCCAGCAGAGTGAACTCCCCCTCGCCCTGAACTACAAAGTCGCAGGCCCCCAAACGCAGCAGCGTCTCAGCGAACACCCAAGCGTGTACGTTGCCCATCACAACTGTTCGGCACCGATGAGCTTCTCGAAGCCGGCACCCCAGTTCAACGCTCGTAGCAGCTGTCGGAGTCAGGCAGGTAATCCCTATGATCGCGGGGTCGTACGCTTCCACGGCGCGGAGCATGTCGTCCAGAGTGTGTGGATCGCCCTCCGCGTCAATTACCTGCACGTCATATCCATTCTCCAAGAGGACCGCGGCTATATAGAGCAGCCCCAGTGGCTCCCACCGAGCGAGGAGCTTGCCCGTGTGCCCCATGACCCTCCCAAGGTCATGGGGGGGGGTTACCAGTAGAACGCGCTTACGGCTCATCCGTTCCATTCGCATCTGCCCTGGACACTCAAAGGAGTCCCCGCTTCGTCGCGGACCACGTGAGACACTGCTCTGAATGAGTTATCGGCACTACCTGTTCCGCGAGTGAGCTGCGCCCGAGAATGCCCATTGGGGCCAGTTTGGCCCGAAAGGGGGCTGGTTCAGCCCCAAGTGACGCCCGCGTCAACGACCCGCGTCGATTGGCCGATAACTACCTTGTGTCCGCGGAGGCCGGCGTCCCACTCCCGCTCTCGCGCCTCGCCCGCCCTCAGGCGAGGTGTCGCCTCCGGCGCCGTTGACTTGTGCTCACTCGGAAATAGGACCGTGACAGACCGCCGCACCGACGAGCGACTTTCCCGCGACATCGGCCCCACCGGACCCACTGACGCCGCGTATCGGTCAAGCGAGTCATCCGAGGGCAAAGGCGTAGCGTCTGTCGTCGTGATCGCTACAACGGTCTCGTTGGCGGTCAACGTGCTGGCGCTTTGCGCTTCTCACCTGTGGCTGTATCCCGACTCGCGATGGTACATCGCCCTAGCCGTGGACGTCGCCGACCGTTTTGACTTCGGCAATGAGCTCTTCTTGTTGCGCAACCCGGGTTATCCGCTGCTGCTTGCGGGAGTTTTCCGGGTCTTCGGGCCTTGGAGTCCGACGGCCATACTGGTCCTCCAGCACGCCATGGCCGCGGGTATCGCTGTGCTGACGACCTTGACGGCGTGGCATGTCTGCTTGCGTCGAGATGTAGCGCTGATCGGCGGCCTGTTGTGCGCGTGCAACCTGGAGCTGCTCGCCTTTGCGAACGTCCTGATGGCGGAGATTCCCTACACGCTGGCGTTGACAGCCTCGGCGTACTTCCTGGTTAAGTATCTGCGCCTTGGGCGTGCGCCGCTTTTGGGGTGGGCGTCGGCGCTGGCGGGGGTGAGCTGCCTGTTCAGGCCAGTGGGGTTCTCCCTTGTCGGGATATGTCTTGTGGCCGCCTGGTATGAGACATGGCGAATGAGGCGCGATGAGCGCCTGTGTGAAGCAGCGGCAAGCCGCTGCGCTGCGTGTTCCACCCACCCGTTGCGCCGGCGTGGCCTGCGCACCTCATGGTGGCATCTTGCCACGGGTACGGCACTTGCGATGGTGCCAGGTATAACCCTCGTGCTCCCCTGGGCAATGTATAAGTCTTCAGCACACCCAACTGCGGATTTCACCGCAGGGCCGCTTGGCCTTGCGATGTATTGCCGGGCGGTCGCCGTCGAAGGGTTGGAACCGCCAAACGGAGAAGCCATTGCGGACATCCGCGCGGTAGTGGCCGAGGCGAAACGCCTTGGACACATTGGATCAAACGCGCGTTACACGGACTGGGTGAGTGTTTGGACGGCATATGCGGCGGTCCGCAACGCTTCGTTTGCCCAGGCCAGCGCGGTGATGGGAGAGGTCGGAAAAGAGCTGTTCTTTGAGCACGCCGGCTTGATCGCGCGTCGCACCCCAACCCACATGGCCCGCAACCTGCTGATGCCTGACGACACCTATCGCTTCCAACCGGGCGGGGTGATGGGGGACGGCAATACACTGGCCAAGGGAGCTGACATTTTCGACACCGCCACTTACGAGCCGATGGCGCGCAGCGACCTCGAACCGCTGCAACACTATTTGCCGCTTCCCAGCGAACCCCGCGCGATGACACCGGTCTGGACTGCGATTGCCCGCTGGTTCTATAAACATGTCGACCAGGGCCCGCCTATCATCGGTCTGGCCGACACTCCGTACGAGGAGTTCGTCTGGCTTTGCATCATTGGCGGGATGTACTCCCTTCTAACACGCGAGCGGATAGCATGGCTTGTTGTAGGAGGCGTCGTATTCCTGCAGATCTTTGTCAACTCGCTCCTTGCCGCAACCCAGCCGAGATACGCCATCCCGACTCAGCCACTCATGTACCTGTACGCCGCCTTGTTGCTTGTGGCCGTGATTCGTACGGTGGGGATGGCGATCCGCGCTTGCTATGCGTCACTGCATCTTCGCTACGGTCGACCTGAGGAATCACACGCATAGAGTCCCATTGCCAAAGCATGTGGGACAGGCTTTCCAGCCTGTCGCGCAGTCTTCTCGGACTGGACGTGACCGACTGGAAAGTCGGTCCCACATTGGAAAGTCGGTTCCACATTGGAAAGTCGGTCCCACATTGGAAAGATCGTGCCGGTCAGGTCGAGGGCTCGATATCTGCGAGCAACTCATCGAGGCTTACCGAGATGATTCGGTTGTCAAGGGGTATGGGAATGTCATAGTCCTTCACGCGCCGTTCCGTCGGGCGCCGTGGCAGGTAGACGTCGACGTCCACGTAGGTCATCGACGTTGGGGGAATCCAGGGAGCAGCCCTTATCGCGTGCGTCGCGGCCAACACGTAATCCTCCGAGCTCTTCAGTGATGCTCGCAACAGCCGCTCCTCCCGAAGGTTCATCTGCGGGTGACGCTCCACAATGATACTATCGAAGGCGAAGTCCTTCAGAATCCCATTCAGGTCATCGGCTGATTCGACATACGATTGGAAACGGTACTGCGGCTTCGTGGCACAGGCGTACAGAAGCTTGCTGGCCCGCACGACGACGCACCGGCGGCGCCCAAGATGCTGTCGGAGGGTGAAGGTGAAGTCCGCGTCCCGCAGACCATCAAAAAGCACGACCTTCCCGACGATCTCGTCCCTGTGGGCGAGCACGACGGGGCCGTAGTCCGGGCGATAACGGATCGGCTGACGGAAAGCCGTCACGACAACCAGCAGTGCCAGAGACGTGACGGCCACACCGCGCACCCGCGGATGCGGCACCCGCGCGAGCAGCCACCCCATTCCAATCCCAGCCCAAACGGCCACTGGTAGCAACCCGAAGTACAGATAGCGAGGTTCCTTCTCCTGAATCAGGCTGAACATCCCATAGCAGCTTACGAACCACAGGAGCATGAGCGCGGCAAGTGGACCGGGCCTCCGCAATGCAACTACCAAACCGATCACGCCGAATACGACGATCCACAGACCCATCTCGTTTGGTGCCCGCAACGCGTAGTACAGCCAGCTTTGTGCCGACAGCATCACCCACGGAGACCGACCTTTAAGGATGAGATCGAAAACGCCTGGACCCGGACCGTCCGACGAGATCAGGATGAAGTAGGCTCCGACCGCAGCCATCGATGCAACCCCCGCCACCACGATGTGTCGTAACGGGGCTTGCTTTCGAATGGTCCAAGCCAGCAGGAGCACCGCGTAAGGCACGAAGATGAACACGGCCGTCTGTTTGAACATCACGGCTGCCACGGACAGGAAAATCCACAAGGCCAGACGCGCCGAGGTCGGCCGCCGATAGTAATAGCAAGCGGCCACGGCTGACCAGATCAGCACGGCCAGCGTCGGCATCTCCAACACGGTCTGCCGCGTCCAATGCACGATGCTCGGCATGGCGAGGAGGGACACAACGGCACACGCCGATGTGAGCCGGCTCGTGAATCCCCGCACGAGAATGAAGAGTCCGCACAAGGCCAACAACGCGAACGTCAGCACGCACAGGCGCGCGGTGATCGCCGAAACGCCGAAGATCGCAAAAAAGGACGCCTCCACCACCGCGAACCCGGGCGGGTACACGCTTCCGATCCCGAGGCTCGGGTAGTGGCTGTACTGCCGTACCGCAAACCCCACGGGGTCGAGCCACGCCGAAGGACCCGCACAGGCCCAGTCGTAGATGAGCACGCCGTCCATCATGTGGCTGCCCGCATCGCCCCGTGGACCACCGATCGTGATCCCTTTCCCGAACACGACGGCAGCGATGGTCAACAGGACCATGCAGAGCAACAGGTCTCGGCGATCCAATTTGCCCTCCCGAACGGACGTACTTGGTCTGTTGTCCATACCGGTGTGTTATCGGATCACCCACCGTTGGTGTTTAGCGTGCTACTGTCGGGCAGACTTTCAACCTGTCACTTCCGGAGTGGCGTAGGGCAGGTGATTCACCTGCCTGCACCATCACCTTGAAACCCACATAACATGCACTTCAACCCGGATGGTATGAGGCAGGTCAATAACCTGCCCAGTTACCTGACCGCGCCGATGCGCTGGCGAACGTCATCAACGATTCGCACCGTCGTTTTGCGGAGTTCGGCTTTTCGTTGGATCAGCTCGTCGCGCGACGGATGCCCGCCGAAGAGCTGCACGTGAAAGCGCAGGGCGTTGCTTGTGCCCGACGGACGGATCGTCAGGTGCGATTCACGCGAGGCGGACTCGTCATCGAAGAAGAACCGGAAGCCCTCGTCGGGAAAGCCGGTCCAGTTGACCGCATCGTATTTGCCCGTTCGATAGGCGATGGCGCTTTTGACGGGGAGTCCGCCGATCTCGACTGGTTTACTCGCACAGGCGGTCAACAATGCTTCCGCCTTGTTGAGGATGCCGCGCTTCTTCGTGTAACCCGCAAGCCCTTCATACTCCCCGTCGAGCGGGTCGGGCTCATAGTGGGTGACATAAAGCCCGATGTCCGGATCGAGGTAGATTTTCTCGTCGAGCAGGTCAAGCAGGTTTGTTCCTTGTTCCTTCGCATAGGCGGCAAGCTCAGCGATCAGTACGGCGGCGAACGAGCCGTCCTTGTCGCGCACGTGGCCGTCGCGGCCCAGCGATCGTTCATCGACTGGTGCGTCGCCCAAAATCGAGAACCCGTTGCTCTGTTCCAGCGCCGCGATGTTGATGCAGCGGCGCGGATCGTCCATCGCCTCCCAGGAGTACATCGTCTGGTTGCAGAGTTGATCGTCCGGACGGCGTCGACCCTCGTCATAGCGCGGCAGCTTACCGGCTTCGGTCAGACCGTTTGTGTCCTGGCCGCGGTGCAGATCCCAGATCGCGCGCGTTCCGGCTGCAAGCTGCGCGAAGCCTACCCACGTCTTCAGCACGCCAAGACCATGTTTGCGGGCGAGACGAGGTAGCAGATCAATCGTCGTGTGCGAGAGCGTGATGAACTTCTTCTCGGCGTCTCGCACCGAACCGAACCGCTCGATCTCATAATTGAGGCGATACCAGAGGATCAGCGTCCAGACGTCGTCGGCCGGAAGCAGCGCATAGTCGCGGTGTTCACCCGTGCCGGGGTGCGGATATGCTTCCCGCTGATGCTGCGGCACTTTGACGATGACGCCGCACCGGTCGGCGTCGGGATCGGTCCCGATGATCAGATCGACCTTATTCCACTCGCTCCCGTACTCCTCCTTGAACGCTTCGACAGCGATGTCAGCCGCCCGCCAATCGCCGGGATCGGGCTGCTGCTCTTTGCCGGGATCGCTGCAGAACGCAGGGAACATGCCGTCGAGCGGGTCGAGCTTCATGATCCGCCGGACGTTCGCAAAGCCGATCTCACCAAGAAGACGGGGGACGGCCTCGCGTCCCGAGCCGTTGAATGCGGAGTACCCGATCGAGAGCGGCCTCTTCGCCTGCGTGATCATGTCGCCGCGCAGCAGGAAGGTCTTGACGTGTTCGGCGTGCATGGTGTGAAGGTCGATGATCCGGTGCTCGCAGCCGGCGTAGAGATTGGGATCGCCTGGAAGCGGATCGGCGAGGGGGAGGCCAGTGTATTCGCCCCCCTGGACGACCCGGCCGTCCTTGCTCTTGACTCCGCCCAGAAACCAGAGCTTGTCCTCCGGCGCGTCGGTAAGAGCCATCGTCTTGATGTCACTGAACTGTACCTTCGTGATGTAGTCATGATAAAGCCGATCGCGCTCACCCGGATCAAACTGGGAGCCGTTCCGGCACGACAACTTGTACCCGTTGTATCGCAAGTCGTTGTGGCTGGCGGAGATAAACACACCGAGGTCAGCTTTAAGCGTCGGGACTGCGTAGGTGACGCTCGGATAGAGACAGGCCTCGTCAAACAGATAGACCGTATAGTCATACGCCAGGAAGAGGCTCGCGATCAGGCGGGCGAAGTCGGCCCCGCGGATACGGCTGTCAAAGCCGATGACAACTCTCGTAAGCGGCGGTGTGCGTTCGATGCCGAATTTTGCCGTGCCCGCTGATGTGAGCAGATAGATCACGTCGTTGATCGTATTAGGCCCCTTGATGATCGGCGCGTGGATACCTTCTTCTTTAAGTCTGAGAATCACGTCGCGCGTGGCGCCCATCTTCTCGCGAATACCACCGGTGCCGAAGGCTACATCGCGCCCAAACGCGTTGGCGATCGCCTCCCACTGCTCGTTACGGATCGCGTCGCGCAGCGCTTCCCGAAGATTCGGTGAAATCCGGTCGAGCACTTCGGCCTCCAACCACTTGCGAAGGTTGGGCATCGTCCTCGCGACGGCATCCTCATAGTAGCTGCCGGCAATGCGGCCCTGGTCGCGCTGCGCTTCGAGATAGGCGCTGATCCCTTCCTCCGCGCGCTCGAGCAATGTTGGAGCTTCTGTGGTGGACAATGAGTTTACTCCTTATCTTGTTGAGAGTGCCATCATACGACACCGACACCAGTCCGTGGTCGTCGCCTTGCGCGTGAACGTAGCCCCTGCGAGCGTGCGCGTCAACAGGTTGGTCCCGTCGACGTTATCAGCGTCGCGATGCCGCGAGAATGCGACAGAACCGATCCTGGCATTCCTTGTAGGGCGTGCTCGGGCCTTTGTACCCGTTAAACAACACCGCGAAGGCATACCCGGCACCGGTGCCGCCCTTGACCGACTGGAAAGTCGGTCCCACGTAGCTGGCCGACTGGAAAGTCGGTCCCACGTAACCGGTGAGCGCGCGGACGCCGCGCATCGTGCCGGTCTTGGCGCGTACGCGTCCCGGTATGTCCGTAAGCCGTTTGCGAAGCGAGCCGTCCACGCCCGCGACCGACAGACTTTTGTGCAAGAGGCCGCCCTCGGGTTGTGCATGCATCCTTGCTAGAAGCTCTGCCATCTGTCGCGCCGTACACCTGTTGTCACGACTCAGGCCGGAACCGTCCGCCACGATAAGGCCACGCGCGTCAATCCCCGCTCGTTCGATCAATCCCCAAACCGCCTCCCGACCGAGTGCCCAGCTCCCTTGGGGATCGGTATTCCCGTGCCTCTTGGCCCACGCGCAGCCGGTCCGTTTGAGCAGACATTCGGCGAACAGGTTCTGGCTGTCCTTGCCGATGCGGCGCAGCACGTCCACCAGCGGCGTCGTACGCCGCCCGATGATCGTAAGCGAGGCGGGCAAACCGCCGCCGGGAAGACGCACACGTTCGCGCCGCACCCCTCCGTCCAGGCGGATGCCCTTCTTCGCAAGCACCGTCCGAAGCGAATCCGCAAACAAAAGACCGGGATCGGGGAAGGAGACGGATCCAAAGGGCCAACGCTTGTCGCATCTGCCGGTGATCCGGTACTCGAACGTGTCGTGCGGGTGGTGCAGGATCGGTGTACCCTTGCCGCCCGAGCGACACCGGTTGATGATCTTCACAAGGCGGGTCTCCGGCTGAACCGAAACGAGCACCGGCGCATCGTGCTTCACCGTCGGCGACACTGTGATGTCAATACAATTGCCGTTGAAGTTCAAACCGCCGACGGGCGCGGCGTACCAGTTGTCAAGATCGTTTTCTTCCCAGGAAGGGTGGATCCACTGGTCGTCGAAGATCGACTCGTCGATCACCAGATCGCCGGGAATCGTGCTTATGCCTTTCTCCAGGAGCGTGTCCGCCCATCGCTCGAAATCAGACGTGATCGGTTCGTCCCGGGTGTGGTGGACCTTCTCATCGCCCGGTGCGGGGTCGCCGTCGCCGATCACGACCAGATCAGTGCCGTTTGTCGCAAAGAGCGTTTCAAACGAAAAGCCCGGCCCAAACTCCGCCAGCGCCGCCGCCATCACGAACACCTTCATACTGCTGGCCGGAATAAGCGGTATGTCGGCGTTTTGGATGAAGACCGGCCTCCCCGTATCCAGATCGACGACGTACGCACCGACGCGTACCTCGGGATGCGGTAGGGCCGAGAGTGTCGCTCGCAGCTCCTGCTCGATGCCTTGCTGAGCACGAGCGACCGTCGCCACGGATAGCCAGAGAACGGTTGAAACGAGAGCGCAGCCGAGAAGCGCGGATTGGCCGCTACGAGGCAACACCGGTTTGATATGGGTGGCGCTCATGGATGCCGGGAGGATACGGTAAAAAGGGGATAAGTCCAATTATGCCGCCTGATCCCCTCCGCAGATGAAAACGCGTTATAAGTAAATGGGCTTATTCCCTTTTTCTCCTCGAGCATGATCGTGCTGGCCGGAACCGTTCCCGCTAACAGCGCCATGAAGCGGCGGGACATATGTCAAGATGTAGACACCTTTTCGACCACCGGGCAAGTATGTTAACCTGGATTGGTACGAAGAACTCGTGCCACATTACCGTCGCTCAATGCCACCCGGCTACCGATCGGAGACACCGACACCGTATCCAGGAACGCGCGCACCAGCGTCCGATCAAACTTGTCAGCAGCCCCTTCGTTCAGAATCGTTTTGGCGGCCTATCGGCGGGTGAACCGCAAGCGCAGGCGCCGCTCGGCAGATCCGGGGTCACCGAATATTTGTGCTTTTTCCTCCGCCACTTTGTCGGCAGCGGTGTCTTATTAAAGGGGGCGGTAATGCGCTCGCCGCGCTCGGCGTCAGGTGCACGATTTCCACGATCGAGCGGGCAAAGGGGCGTGATTCAAAGCGAGGCCGGACGTTTCCGTTTGAACCGCGTAGGCCGTTCCTGTAGAATGACCGCTTGAGTTTCGGTAAATGGGAAATGTCGGACTAAGGGTTTGGCGTCGCACTTGCACTTTCCCTTTACCGGGTGGATATTGGGCGATCGCCATTGAATCGAGTAGCTTGACTCAGGTACCATGGGCGCTTGAGGTTCGACAGCTGGGAAATGTCGGCTTCAAGAAGTCCGGCCTGCAAGTGGTCCAGGTCCATCGGCCCCTGGGCAGAGCGGATGAGCCCTACGAGTGGGTCAACGAGACCACTATCGCGCCTTGGGTCATCTACATGCTGGAGAAGGCATGATCGTACTTGCAGCCTCTGGCGACACGTTCAGGCATGAATGCAGCGCACCGACCTGTCCACTCTGCCGAAGTAGCGATGCGGAATTCAGCAAGCTGCCAACTGGCCTGGAGGCGGCACAGTGAACAAAGATGCCGAGCGCGTGGTCGTTGGCCTGGGCGAGGTGCTGTGGGATTGCTTCGCCGACTCGCGCCGCCCGGGAGGTGCGCCGGCCAACGTCGCCTTTCACGCCCAACAGCTGGGCTTACGGGGCATGGTGTGTTCGCGCGTCGGCAGCGACGAAAGCGGTGCCGAGCTGGTGCATTATCTGGCCGACCGCGGGCTCGATACCGCCGCCATCCAGCGCGACGACCGGCGGCCGACCGGCTATGTGACCGTTGACAGCAGCGATCCGGCCCGGCCCTTCTATGTGATTCACGAAGACGTAGCTTGGGACAACCTTCAGTTCGACGCCGCACTCGAACGCCTGGCCGGCGAAGCGTCGGCCGTCTGCTTCGGCACGCTGGCTCAACGCAGTCCGCAAAGTCGCGAGACGATTCATCGGCTGCTGACCGCCGCGAGAGACGCGCTGATCGTTTATGACGTGAACCTGCGCCAATCCTGGTATCGCCGCGACTGGATCGAGCGCTCGCTCGAGGCTTCGCGCGTCGTGAAACTCAACTGCGACGAGGTAGAAACACTCGCAGTGCTGCTGGGCGTGGGATCGACGCAGCCGACAGATTTCGTCGCAGCGCTTCAGGACCGCTACGGCGTAGAGACTGTCTGCATCACTCGGGCCGAGCGCGGCTGCCTGGTGATCGGCCCGGGTCAGGAAGTGGACGTACCCGGCCTGGAGGTGAAAGTTGCAGACGCCGTCGGTGCCGGGGACGCATTTACCGCCGCGTTGATCTGCGGCATTCTTCGAGGCTGGCCGTTGGCATCGACGGCTAAATTTGCCAACCGCGTCGGCGCCCTGGTGGCCGGCCAACCGGGGGCCATGCCGATATTTACCCAAGAGCTGAGCGCGGCTATCGACGAAGCTCAGGCGCGCGGGAATCGCTGAGGTAGCTATCTGCGCCATCGTATTTGTGGCATACTTGTCGTACGCGGCGGAAACCAGCGCGCCAACCGCACTGGAATAGAGTTATGGCCCAGAGCGACAGTCACTACGTCATGCTGATCAGCGTCCACGGCCTGATCCGCGGGACGGACCTCGAGCTCGGTCGCGATGCCGATACCGGCGGGCAAACCAAGTACGTCGTCGAGTTGGCCCGCGCGCTTATCCAGCATCCACACGTTGCCCAGGTAGACCTGGTTACGCGCCGGGTGACCGATGCCAAGATCGATCCCTGCTACGACGAGCCGATCGAGGCATTGGCCCAGGGGGCCAGGATCGTGCGCATACGCTGCGGTCCAGACCCCTACCTGGCCAAGGAATCGCTGTGGCCTCATCTGGAGAGCTTTGCCGACAACCTGGCCATCTTCCTGCGCTCGCAGGGCCGGGCCCCGGACCTGGTGCACGGTCACTACGCGGACGGAGGCTACGTTGCCTCCTGCGTGGCCGGTCTGCTAAACGCGCCGCTGGCCTTTACCGGGCATTCATTGGGACGGGTCAAGCGCCAGCGGCTGCTGGATCAGGGCACCAAACCGGAGACCATCGAGCGGCGCTACCGCATCGGCCGACGCATCGAGGCCGAAGAGACGGCTCTCGATAATGCCGCCTTCGTGGTGGCCAGCACAAATCAGGAAATCGAAGAGCAGTATGCCGTCTACGACAACTATCAGCCTAAACGGATGATCGTCATCCCGCCCGGCGTGGACCTGAGTCGGTTCACACCGCCATCGCGATCCCTCCCCAAGCGACCGGCCGTATATCACCACGTCGCCCGCTTCCTGTCCGACCCTCGCAAGCCGATGATCCTAGCGCTTTCGCGCCCCGATGCCCGCAAGAACATCGCCACGCTGGTACAAGCCTATGGAGAGAACCAGCGCCTGCGGGAGGTCGCCAACCTGGTGATAGTTGCCGGCACGCGCGACGACATTCGCTCGATGGACAAGGGTGTGCGGGCCGTGATTTCCGATCTGCTCTTTCTAATCGACCGCTACGACCTGTACGGCAACGTCGCCTATCCCAAGCAACACGAACCCGACGACGTGCCCGACCTATATCG
>JBARRC010000396.1:0-5158 GCA_049644045.1 Phycisphaerae bacterium | reverse complement strand
GGCCTGCTGGGTGCTTGGCAAGGTCGATATGACCATGCCAGTGACGAAGCGCTGGTGCTATCGGGGCGCTGCAGCCGTCCTCGTTCTGGGCGCGGGAGTACTCATCTACGGGTGGGGTTACACGAAGCCGCCGTACGAAGTTCCCTGGCGGACCTGGTCTCCGGAGCGAGTCGAGACGGCAGTCCGCTCGGGCAACACCGTGCTCGTCGATTTCACCGCCGCCTGGTGTACGGTTTGCAAGGCTAACAAGAAGCTGGCCTTCAACACGCGGGAGGTTGGTGACAAGATTGAGTCACTTAGCGTGATTCCGTTCCAGGGTGATTTCACCTCCGGGAATGACGGAATAGCCGCCGAGTTACGGAAGCACGGTCGGGCCGGCGTACCATTGAATCTGATCTATCCGGCGGGCAAGCCCGACGATCCCATCGTGCTGCAAACGAATTTGAACAAAAGATACTTGCTGCAGAAGCTCGACGAAGCCGGTCCTTCCCCCCACCCTTCACCAGATGCTCGCCCCTCCCCGTGAATCATCCGGGTCAGCGCTTCGGTTTTCATCATGGCAGTGTCCTGCCCGACCACGGCTCGTAGGCATCCGCCCCGTTGAGCAGGTCGATGAGACGCAGGATGTCGGCGGAGGCGCAGACCTCGCTGCGGTCGATGTCGCACTGGCACATCTCGAACGTGGGGTCCACCTGTCCACTGAGGTTGTCGATGATGGCGAGGATGTCAATAGGGCAGGCCAGGCCGTCCGCATTCGCGTCGCCCGGTAGATAGCCGATGCGCACGCCGGCGCCGGTGGCGGCGTGCGTGATCGTCGTCCAGGCTCCGGGTCCAATGATGCGGCTGAGACCGATCTGAACGGTGTGGGACCCGACGTGCTCGAAACTGGCCATCAACGGTGCGGGGCTCGTACCGCCTTCTTGCGTAATAGTAAAATCGGTCGCGGCCATCAAACAGGTTTCGCCGTTGAAGATCAGGTCGAACGATCGCCACCCCGCCGGATTCGACCCATCCGATTCAGACGGCTGGCGGGCGTCGATCACTCCGTCCGGCGGCACGCCGGCCACGATTGTGAGTGACGTATCCGCGTCAATCACGACGATGGTCTTGTTGTTCGCGCGAGTCGTGTCGTAAGCGGTATATGAAGCCGAGACCGTGACACAGACGTTCCCGTCGACCTCAAACGCCGTGAACAACCCGTTCGAATCGATCCAACCGGCCTCGGGACGGTTCACCGACCAGTCCGCCTCCGTCGTGACGTCCTCGTTATCGCCAAAGCGGAAATCGGCGATCGCGGTGAACTGTAGAGTGCCACCCTCCGGCACGGTATCGGACTCTGCGCTGAGGATGATCCTGCGGAGATCGTCACCTTCGTCGAGGCATGGCCGCGTGTCCCGGAATGCGACAATTTCGGGAATCGTGAGTATGTCGTGGAACTGGTTGGCACACCTGATGTAGCAATTCATCGTATGGTCAGGGCAGGGAGGGTAACAGTCCTTGATGCCGTCCTCATCGCCGCAGTGGTCGGCACCCCAGTTGTGACCCAGCTCATGAGCGGAGAGATCCGCCTTGCAGGCCAGGCTGCCGCATGTTGCGCAGTCGGACTGAACCGCGCTGTAGCCGGTATAGGGATACTCACGGCTGTAGCATATCGAGCCGACCCAGGCGACACCAATCGTACCGTCTTCTAGGTCTCTGCCCGTAAAGAGATGAGCCACGTCCCGCTGGACACTGCTATGCCAGGAACGCCAGTGAGCGCTGAACTCCTGCAGAAGGTCTTCCGGGTCGTTGGTCGTGTAGGGATTCTCTTCGGCCGTCGTCCGTACGATGATCCTTGTGATGACGTGCCGGATGGCCACATCCCGCTCGTACTGCACGTTCACCATGTTGATGACGTTCTCGATTTGATCGACGGTTGCCTCGACACTGCCGTACTCCAGGAAATAGTCGTAGTCCGCGTCAATCGCCAGTTCAGCGTTGAACAGCCCGCCGCTGGCCACACGGCCCGATTCGGCGGAACCAGCGACGGCGTCCGTGGGTGTGTGCAGGGCGATGCAGGTGCCACCGCTGGGAATGACATCAGCAGCGCGATACACGACGTGCTGATCCGGCGCGGCACCCGCCACTCGCGAGCCAATCGGCTCGATCCAATAGGTGGCACCATCCGGCAATCGAATCCGAGCATAAAGCCCATCGCCCAATCGTGACGCAGCGACGACACTTCCGTCCAAACCCACGACCGTGCCGCGGAGGGTGCGGGCGGGTCCCGGTTCAACGTTTACGTAAGAGCCGTCCGCGAGTTGAGCTTTGACCTCGTAGACATCCGAGCGGACGGAATGCGGGGCGAGATCGAGCATGTACAGCTCGCCGTCAATGGGAACGCCTACGGTGAGCGACGCGGCTGCGGTGCCCCCACCATTCAACGAGACGACCTCGCTCTTTTCGAGATTCAACAGGGCGTTGACTTCGCCCGTCAGGGAAGCGATGGCCGCCGTCCGCGCGGTGTCTTGACGTGCGTCAGCCTCGAAGGCCGAGCCAATGGCCGGCAGAAGCCAGCCCGCGATCAGCCCGACCAACACGACGCGTCGAAAACAACCCAGACCGTACCCCTCCGACTGCATGTTGAGCCCCCCAAGCGTGTTCTAGTGATTATGGTCGGGGATCCCTCCGAATTCAACTGGTGTATGCTCCGCATCATTTCGCAGCCGGAGCGCTACGTACTGTCTTTCATTTGTGAAGTGGTTATGATGCCGACGTTATGGTCAGGGGGGAATCCGATAGGGTCGGGTTGGAGGCGGCTTTCATGTTATTGGCCCAAGCCGACGCCTAACCTTCGAGGGGGCCGGTGAGTCTTTCTAGCGGTGTTGCACCTTCGTGCACGCCGGTTTAGGCTGGATTACCGTAGCTTGACTGAATCGAGCAAAGGATAACAATTCTGGGGCATTCCACGAGCCGGTGGTTCCGGTTGTGGCCGAGCATTAAGGAGAAACAAAATGATCAACCTCCGACGGCGCGTGTATTGGATTCTTGCGGTGGTGGCGTGTCTTGTGATGCCGGCGGTCGCACAGGAGGACGTGATCGAAGTCACGGTAACCGGCCAGGGTCTGAGCGAGGATGGGGCACGCCATGATGCCCTGCGAAAGGCACTCGAGCGGGGAGGAGAGGTCGAGATCAGCTCCCACAGTCACGTCGAGAACTTTGAGCTGATCCGCGACACGATCTACGCACGTGCGGATGGGATCGTCACCGACTACCGGGTTCTCGAAAAAGGTGAGGCCGCGGGTGGGGTAAGGTTCTGTACGATTCGCGCGAAGGTCCGCAGGAGCTCGATCGCCTCAGAGTGGGGCGAGGTGCAGAACGTGCTCGACCAGGTCGGGCAGCCTGGTATCGCCGTCTACATCCAAGAGCGGATCGACGGCGTGTTGCAGGACAGCAGCATTCTTGAATCGCAGATCGAACATCGATTGCTCGACGCCGGCTTCACCGTGTACGCCGGTCAGCAAATCCGGGCGATCGCCGAGAAGGAATCGGCCGACGCTGCCTCGGAACAAAACGTCACCAAGATGCAGGTCATCGCCAAGGACTTCGGCACCCAGATATTCATCACCGGAACTGCACAGGCCAACGCCGCTGGTGTCCACGTTCTCGCCGGCCAACGGACGGCCATGTACAACGGCGATGCGATGATCAAGATGTATTACACCGACACCGCCCAACTGCTCGCAAGCGAATCGCTGCCCAACTGGCGCGGCGGGGCTCGCGGACACTACGAAATTTCACCACAGGCCGGCAAAAAAGCGCTCGAAAACGCCAGCAAGGAGCTCGTCGAACGGTGCTACAAAAGTGTCATGAAGCGATGGGCCACGCGCATCAGCGCCGGAGGGGAGTTGCTCCTCGAGATCGAGGGGCTGAGCGTGACGGACGCGATCAAGTTTAAGAAGAAGCTCGAACGCATCGACCCGGACAAGATTCGAAGCGTAACCTATTCGATGACGAAGGGCATTGTGAAGTTTCGCATCAAGGCCAAGATGACGGCGGAAGAGCTCGCCGAGCACCTCGATAAACCTGACTGGGCCGCGCTCATCGAAATGGTCGACGTGAAGACCAATCGTATTCAAGCCAAAAGGGTCGGGAGGTGATCGAGCCCGCTTTGTATGCGCTGGCTGCCGATGACTGCGACACGAGCCGCGGGCTTTAGCCCGCGCGGACGTCCCGCAGGACGCTGGACCGAGAATCCCTTCTCGGTCCTCTGGCAGATGCCGAGAAGGGATTCTCGGCACAGCGTATAGTTGTATTACTTGTAAACCAGGGCACTATCCTGGAAAGCACCCGAACAATAGGAGAATGAGCATGACATGTGGTAGAGCATTTCTCGTAGCGACGTTGACCGCCTTCGTCGTGGCCGGTGGAGCTGGAAGAGCAGCGGCTGCGGAGTACAAAATCGACCCTGACCATTCCACCGTGATCTTCAAAGTGAAGAGCCGTGACGTCAGTTACGTGTACGGGCGCTTCAACAGTATTACGGGCACCATCGTGGTGGACAACCTGCGCAAGCCGTCCAAGCTCGAATTCAACGTCGAGATCAAGGCCAAGAGCCTCGATACGAACAACAAGGAGCGTGATCGGGAGCTGAAAGGCGCCGACTTCTTCAACACCGCGAAAAAGCCCCTGATCACTTTCAAAACCAAGGCCGTCAAAAAACTCGAAGAGAACATGTTCGAAATCACGGGCGAGTTGAGCCTGCTGGGCATAACAAAGGAGCTGACGGTTATCTTTGAGCAGATCGGGCTGAAGAAAGTCAACATGACCTTCCGGCTCGGTGGGCAGTCGACGTTTACGATCAAACGAAGTGACTTTGGCATGACACACATGCTCTCGGAGATCGCCGACGAGGTCACCGTCATTGCCAACATCGAAGGTGGGTACGTGATTCCACCGTCCGGATAAAAGAGTTTCGACAGTCCGCTTGCCGAATCACCGTGCGCAACCCCGCGCCACTGATCCGAGCCCCAAGCGCAAGCGCGAGGTTTGTGCGCCGGTAGATTGCGCTCCCGGCTCGAAAAACCAGCCCGGATTATTCGTGCCGCTGAGAGCGCAGAGAACGCAGAGCATTGTTAGGCGTGTTTGAGAAATCGGGTGCCACTGGCAGCTTGCTGCC
>JBARRC010000395.1:0-2434 GCA_049644045.1 Phycisphaerae bacterium | reverse complement strand
CTGACGCACAGAGCGATCGCGAGAACGAATGAAAGTGCATCAAAGTGATAGCGGCCCAGTGTCAGCTGCAGTTTGATCATCGGACACCCCCCGATTCGGCAATACGTCCATCCCCCTCAAAGGCACCTTGATATTGTACCAAACATCGCCGTTGGTGTCACGTATCGTGTGGAAGTTGGGTGTGGCCATGCTTGGTGGCTGCGGAGAACTTACCATTCCAGGCTTCAGCCGAGCTGGTGGCCACGGGGCTCGGTACGCCGGAACCTGCCCGTGTTTTCGTGCTTCCGCTTTGCCAAGCACTGGCGGACAAGCCGCCAGTGGCACCCCGCGTTGAAGGCTGTTTCCTTCATTGGCGGTACGGATTGATTCAGTGTTCGTGATTGTGAAGCGGTCCCGCGTCGTGTGAGTCGGCGTCGTCGTGCGCGTCCACGTCGTCATGCGCGTGGCCACCTTCCACACCCAGGGCTTCCTGCAAACAGGTGGTCGCCACGTCTCCCAGATAGGTTCTGGAGAGGGCCGCGACTTCGGCGGCTTTCTCAGGATTACACCCAACCACCGTGAGCGGGAAGCAGCTCAACAGGACGTGCACGATCGTTCGTCGTCCTCGATTCAAATTCTGATTCATGCGATTTGGTTCCCTTTCGGTTCTTTTGGCCAAAGCTTGCGAACCACCACGCAGACCACCAGCGCCGCCCCAAAGCAGCTCACGAGCGAGGACCCCGTCGGCATGTCTCCGACGGCCGACAGTGCCAACCCGGCCACGGTAATCAGCACGGCCGCCAGCCAGGCCAGGAGCAATTGCGCGGCGAACCGCTCGGCGAAAAGAGACGCACAAGCCGTGGGGATGATTAGAAAACTGAAGACCACAAACACCCCGCCGATCCGCACCGACTGCGTGACCATCAGCGCAAACGAGGCGTAAAACAGACAATCCCATAGTTTGACACGTATGCCGGATCGATCTGCGGCTGCAACGTCTTTCGTGATGAGCATGAACGGTTTGCGCAAAGCGATGTGGAAAGCACCCAGGATCGCGTAGAGCAGCAGCATACCCGTCACCTCGGGCCAGCGCACGAACAGGATGCTGCCGACGAGCATGGCTTCCATCTTCTCGTGTCCGTGTGGAGCTTTGCTGAGAATCAATACGCTCAACGCCGCCGAGACCACGAAGATGATTCCGATGATCGCCTCGTGGGGGATGCGCTCGTCTCGCAACCGCCCGATGGAAAGCAGTACGGCGCCCAGCAGGGCGAAGAGCAACGACATCGTGTAACCGAGTGCCCCTCGCCCGTCATCGTGAGCCTCTTCGTGCGAGACCTGGCCGTGCGCATCGCCCTTGATCTGCGGCTCTTGAAATGCGGTTTCGTCTTCGAGTTCGAGTTGCTCAGCCAGTTGCGATTCACCAACAATGATTGCATCCGACGTCCCATGGTGGTGATGGGATTCGGCTCCGACAATGGGTCCAATGAACAGAGCTACCGCTGCGCCTAGGGCTGCACACTGAGCCAGGGCCAGATCGACGAAGATCACCCCCCGCTTGATTACATGGAGCCCCATGTAACAGTGCAAGGAAGCAATCACCACGCACGCGACGAAGGGCAGTACCAGTAGCGGGAAAACTTCGGACAACTGTTCCATGGGTGAGCTTCTCCAGATGGAGCTCCTAAACCCTATCCGAAACACCTTGATTTTGGAGCACCGCGCGGGCTGAAGCCCGCGGCTCGCACGAGGCGTCCGGCAGTTCCGCGCGGGCTGAAGCCCGCGGCTCGGGAGTATCCAAGTAGATTCTTAAGGGGCGGTTCACTGGTTGAATGCTTCGATTACGCGGTTGATGATGTTGTCCATGAGCGTCAGATAATCCGTCGCTTCCGGCTGTCCGCCCACCGAGTTGGCACACTCTACGACAGTGATCCCCGTTTGTGACGCCACCAGATCGGGGGCTTTGCGACTGTAGAACGGCTCCATCAGGAGCACGTGGATATTCTCGGTTTGCACCCGCTTGATGACTTCGGCCACGTGGCCTGGGCTGGGGGGGATGCCCGGTTTGGGTTCCAGCTCCGCGGCCACCACCAAGCCGAATCGGTTGGCGAAGTAGGGCCAACTGCGGTGGTAGGTGACAACCTTTTGACCCGCGTACGGCTGCAGCGCGCCCAGCCAACCGCCCGGTGCAGGCATATCTGGATTGCCCAACAGACGGCCCTTGAGCAGTAAAGCCCAAAGCTTGCCGCCGCCGATTCTGCTTACCAGCTCGGCCCCGAACATACGTTCGTCCAACTGTCGTTGAAACACCTTCGTTCGCTCGGTGAAGTAGTCAGCGTGCTCTGGAGCAAGGTGTGCCAGTCGCCGGCCGATGCTCTTGGCAACAATCCGCCCATTCAGCGGGTCGGTCCAATAGTGAGGGTTGCCCAGAGGATGGATGTCTCCCATCGAGCGA
>JBARRC010000394.1:0-8615 GCA_049644045.1 Phycisphaerae bacterium | reverse complement strand
GCGGGGTATCCACACCGTTGATGTAGTCGATGATCGCAAGAACGTCCGCCGCGTCCGACACGCCGTCGTAGTCGGTATTGGCCGGGTGTGAGGTGAAGACGCCCCTGTAAACGTTCCCGTCGTCGTCCTCGTAGGTAAGCGTGGTCACCTCCCCGGTTGAAATCGACCGGACGAGGTGGATGTCATATGCGCCACCACCATTGTTAACGAAGTAGTCGATGTCGTTCGCTGAACCATCCTCGGCGGTTTCACAGAACGTCCAACAGTCCTTGATGTTCAGACCCTCTTGTCCCTGGACCGCAATCTTACGGATCCCTTCCCTGGCGGTGGGGGTGGAATCATCCGGTGGATGCGGTCGACGCGCGTCGATGACACCGTCTGGCGGATCAACGAACGTAACGGGACCGACGGGGCAATCGGGGCATTCAATATTGACCTTCAGCACACCCTCAGGCGTAGCGCCGAGGTGCCCGCCCAGACGAATCGTGTAGCAGTTGCCCTCAACGGCATCGAATGTTACCGTCGCACTGTTCCCACACTCATCGAACGTGCCGAAGTTGCATTCACCGATCAGCGTTCCGAACTCCGGTGGACAATTGCAGCCGTCGTAGACACATAACGTCGTGTTCGACTGGTCTTGCGGCGACAGGTCTAAATCGCACGTGGTGACCTTGGTATGGTAGCTGCACGGAGCCGTCCAGGTATACCAGATGTCGTTTTGCAGCACCGGGCACCCGGGCTCACCAGGGCAGTGGAAGGTCGCGGGGGCATAGTCCTCGCCGCCCGAAAGGTCGAAGGCCACATCGACGTCCTCCCCTGCCAGCGGCGTCGCATCCTGGCAGAAGTCATTCGGCATCGGCGGCTGGGATAGTATGCAGTCCTCATATATCTCCAAATTGAACGCCACGCGCTCGTAGTACGGGCTGTCCGGTACCAGATCGATCTTCGCTCCGACTAATACATAGTAGGTCTGCCCGATCTCCAGGTCGGTGACGCAGAGCTTGGCGTTCGCATCGTTGGAGGAGCAGTACTCGACGTCGTCGCTGCAGCCGATCAGGAGCAAGTGCTCGCAGGCATATTGTTCGTCAAGCACACACTCCGACCCATCGCTGCAATTCGGGTCGGAAAGGCTGCATTCGTCCATGTTCTCGCAGATGCCCCGGTCAGGATCAGCCAGAGTATAGACCGAAATGACCGAATCATTGACCCTGGGCACGTTGCTGCTGTTGCACGTTAAAAGCTCCGCCGACGTGTCGGGTGCGACGAACTTGTACCACACCGTGCCGTAGCCCTGACTCCCGGGCCCGACATCCACGGATGCTTCGCGGTCGCACGGCTTCCCGTCGCGTTCGCCGTTCTGGCAATATCCGCCTTCGCAGTTCCAGTCGTCCTCACAAGGATCGCCGGCGTCGGAACCACCCATGCAAACGCCGACGCATAACCCAAACTGGCTGGGGTAGCACTCTTCGATGCCCACGTGGCAGCACATCCCGCCGGGACAGTCGACCCCCCCATGACAGCAGAAACCGGGATCGGTCGGGTCTTCCGTCGCGTGCAGGCTGTCACTCTCCGTGCTGCTGGGGATGATCACTAGTTTTGCGCCTTCGACCGCGCTGAGACCCCAACAGTGATCGTTTGAAGGTGGCGTTTCGCATAACGTGAAGGCGTTGGCCGCGCATTGCCAGTCCCACTCTGTGAGACAACAGTAGGGATCCCACTCCTCGCACACGGTGGTGCAGCACCACGGATCTTCGCAGCCGGCGAAGTGCTCACAGAAACCGTCGCAGTAGCCGTTGGGGCATTGAGTCTCTTGGGGCAAAAGGATGTTGCAGGGATTACCGTTGTTGGTACCACCCACGCAAACACCACAGTCGCGGTTAATCTCACAAACGTCGCCGTCGTGCGGACCGCCGTTGCAGATGCGGTCTCGCGCGAGCGTGCATTCGCCTTCTCGAGCCAGGCACGCACCCCACGGACAGCTGAAGCCGTCCTCGTTGCAGTACTCGCCTCGCCCGAAGAGGCGTGGCCTGTCCACGGGAGGATGCTCGTAGCACTCGTTCTCGGTGCGGTTGGAACAGCGAAACTCGCCGTCCTCGTCATAGGCACAGCACGCCGATTGCCCGCACGGATGGGGGAACACATCGTCGCATTCGGCGCGCTTGCAGAAACTCTGCGGGCAGTCGTCGGGGTCATCGGGATCGCACGGATCCCCCACATCCGGACCGCCTGCGCAGCTATACCCGGGGCAGTCGACCTGACGGCTGCACGCCTTCCCGTCGTTGGTGCCACCTTCACAGAATGAACCGACGCAGTCGCCGGCGCACACGCCTACCAGCCAGCAAGTCCCCGCGTCGCAGTCACCATCGGTGCAGTCCGCAGCGGTCAGGCACGACTCATCAGGATAGTCGACACACCGCCCGCAGTCGATGTCCTCCGCACAATGATGACCCTCGCCGGCGTAGGGACCGCTGTCGCACAGCAAGCAGTCTTCGTTCCCCTCGCACGGATCGCCGTAGGTGTAATCGGGGGGCTCGCCATACTGGCAGAACTTACAATCAGTGTCGTCGGTGCAGTCCAGCCCATCGTTCTTGCCGCGGTAACATGCAGCTCCGCACGTTTCGCCAATTCTCCATAGCTTCGGGAATCCGCAGTTCATCTCGGGGACTTCACGGCAGACGGACTCACCCACACACTGTCCGTTTGGGCAATGAGTATTGGTCACGCAGGGGTTCCCATCATTCTCTCCACCCACGCAAACGCGATTCTCCGTCAAGACCATGTCACAGCAAGCGCCCATTGGCGGGGATCCCTCGCACACAATGGTCACGTCAAACGCCGCGTAGATGAGATCGCCGAGATTTTCCGGTACCCACCTGGTGCCGTCGTGCACGGCAATGAAGTCCTCGCTGGTGCCCAGGCTTGCCTCCCGATTCGTGACGACCGGGCCGGCGATGGAACTGCTGCTCACAAAAGCAATCCAGAGGTCCGGAGGCAACGAGATCGGTGAAACCATCTGGACGCGCGCCATCTTGGGACGTTTATCAAGAGAGAGGAAGGTTCCTCTCGTACCGGCAATCACGCCGCCGTCGGTAGGGTCGGAGTTGCTGAGATGGGTCCGGAGGTCGAAGTTGAAGAGCCCGAATCCCTTAATGGCGACCTCGTAAGCGATAACGTTACATTCAGGTACACCCAACCTGATGTAATCGGCGAAAGGGACTCCGTAGCCGGGAGCGTAAGCGGTACCCGCCTGGTTGTTGTTCTTGTAACCCACGAATGCGTGGCAGTCCTCATCCGGAGGGCACTCATCTCTGACGGCGATCTCGGAATAAAAGCTGGCATGTGCGGCCTTAGGATACCCACCGGCCCACCCATAACACGGAAGCCCCGGGTAGTCGTACAGGTCCGCGGAGAATCCGAGGGTGGGTGGTGCGCCTATGACCACGCCGCACTCCCCACGGCTAAACTTCACCCCCAAGTAGAAGTTGGAGGGAAGAGGCACATCGATGTGCGACGGTATCGAGCACGTCACTGCATAAACAGCGTTGTCATCAAACTCGAAATGGCAGTCGGTGTTGGCGATGAGCGGCTTGGGGTCACCGGGTAGGGTGGCGCCGGGACAGAATGTGTATAGCCCTACGTCGATGCTGTAGGGACCCACGCCCGAACCGTTACCGTGTCGGTCGCCGGATACCATGATCGTATAGTAATCGAGGGGATGCCCCCCAACCCACGCGATCGCAATGTCATCCGCCATCATGGTGAGGTAGGTACCCAATGATACCCCCACCACCTGTCGACCCAGGATGTTCTCGTAAACCTTAACCTTGTTCGTCCTCGCGGCAGCGGCCGTGCCAACCTCACCGCCCCCGGCCACGGCGGCACACCGCTTGATCTCGACATCGCGAGGCAGCCAAACTGGCGGATCCATCCAGACCTTGCCGGTAGGGTCGAGCACCGGCGTCATCTCGGAGCCGGAACGATCAGCCACGTTGGCATCTGTTTGTCCCGCCGCCGTTGCCACCGCCGTGACCATGACGCAAATACAGACCATTGCGCTGCACACACTAAGCGTTCTACTTCGCATGACATACACCCTTCGTAAGCACAACCATAAGACTACGGGCGAGCAGGACCCACCCGAAAACCTGTTTCCGCTTTGAGACGATCAGGGAAACCCGCACACCATTCTCCTCGTGTTCGAGCGGCATACGGATCCCCAACAAGGCGCATAATCCACCTATGCCTAACGGCTAAACGAGGACTCATTATGACGCAAGGTACGCCCCACGTTTGGTCCCCTCCACGGTGTGGTATCGCCCGCCATCACAGGCGCTGATTACGGCGTCACGTGTTCCCAACGAAACCGGCCCCACCAACGCCACCACCGGACGCTCGGCTTCATTTGGACGCCACGCACACCCGTTCCCATAATCTCTGCTGCCTAAGAATAGCCGTCTGGGAACCGTGTGTCAAGGTCCGTTACGTCTTCGTAGCAGGCTTCTGCTCAGGAAATGGCGCGTTGATCGGACCTTGGAAGCCTTGGAGCGCAAACCATCTGGTCCAAAATAAAAAAGAGACACCGGGTAACCGTGGTCACCCGGTGTCTCCCGGAGGGGAAAGAAGCCTCATAAAACGCGGTTTCGCGGGTTCTGCTCGATCAACGAGTCGGGCGAGGCCAGTACCCGCGCGTCTATCGGACCATGATTGTGGCGGTGGCGCGCCCGATGCCAATCGGGTATTTACCCCAAATAATCCGGCCACACCTCATTCCAGTTCGCCGGGAGGTTCCGACGATTTTCCTTTAGAGCGAGAGCGTCCAGCCACACCCCGCTTGCTATGTTCTTGCAGGAAACGAGCTAATCGCTGACAGGGCGGTGATTGCGCCTCACCAGCGAGTCGCTCAACCGCTTCAGGGAACGCAAGGCCTTTGGCAAACAGGAGACGGTAGGCCTCGCGGATATCCTGTACCTGTTCGCGCGTCAGGCCCGCGCGTCGCAATCCGACGCGATTGAGCCCGGCTACACGCCCTTTTACATCGCTCAGGGCAAAGGGGACCACGTCCTTCGTTACGCGCGCGTCACCCGCGATCATCGCAAGCTCGCCGATGCGAACGAATTGGTGAACCATGGCCGCGCCGCCCAACGTGGCTCCATTGCCGATCTCCACGTGCCCGCCGAGCAGCACGTTGTTAATCAGCGTCACGCGGTCGCCGAGAATGCAGTTATGAGCGACGTGACTGCCTCCCAAGAGAAAACAATCCTCTCCCACAACGGTTTCGGAATCCGGCACCGTGCCGCGGTGAATCGTGACATACTCGCGCAAGATCGTTCCCCGGCCTATGTGGCAGTAGCTGCGTTCACCGCCGTACTTCGTGTCCTGCGGCTCGTGACCGACGATTACACCGGGGTGCAGCTCGCAATTCTCACCGATCTCGGTCCAGCCGGTGAGATAAACGCCGTGGTAGAGCCGACAGCCGGCGGCAACGTGAACGTTGCTCTCGATCACACAGTAGGGCCCGACTTCCACACTCGCGTCGAGCTCAGCCTTGGGGTCGATGATGGCTGTTGGATGGATCGCCAAGGTAACTCCCTTCATCTAACTTGACGGTTGATCGGGAAGCGGTAATCCGAGCAACTGCATCACCAACTGTAAATCAGCCCAGGTTTTACGCTTTTCGGCCGGGTTCCGCAGGAGATAGGCGGGGTGGTACGTCGGCATCACCGGGATCGAGGGCCCCTCACCGGGCACACCCGAAAGGTAGTAGTCGTGAAACCGCCCACGCAGCTTGCCGATCGACTGGGTCGTGTTTAAGAGCGTCTTCGCTGCGGGTGCGCCCAAGGCCACCAAGACCTCCGGCTGAATGATCGTAAGCTGCCGGCGAAGATACGGGTTGCACGCGAGGATTTCATCGGCCGCAGGATCGCGGTTGCCGGGTGGCCGGCATTTCAGCACGTTGCAGATGAACACGTCCTCACGCGTGAGTCCCATCGCGACGATAATACGCGTCAATAGCTGCCCCGCCCGGCCGACGAATACAAGGCCCTGCTTGTCCTCTTCATACCCCGGAGCCTCACCGACGAACACAAGGCGAGCGTTCGGGTTACCCTGGCCAAAGACAGTCTGCGTGCGGGTCTCGTGAAGGGTACATTTCGTGCACGCTTTGACCTGAGTCTCATCCAGGATGCGAAGCTGCTCGGCTTTTTCGGTGGCTGTATCCGTTTTATCGCTCCGGGCACCGGCACCGCCCTTACCGGCGCGAGTGGGCGGCGGCTGCATCGGCACGCTCTGAATGCCCAGCAGCCGGTCCGCCTCAAGCTGCTGCTTGAGCGCCACCCGGATCAAACGTGAATCAACGTCCATGCGTTACCTTACACCACTCTAGGGAAAAAAGGTGTCAGGATGATTTTTTCGAGACTACAAGACGCGTTGCGGCGCCTCAGCGGACAACCGCGCCATTTAGATCTACAAAAACAATAAAGAAAAAATCATCCTGACACCTTTTTTGTTCCCGGCATCGCTTTTGTAAATATGACGTGAAGAGCCCGCGGATTCAAGTTACGATGGGGCTAATGGCCAATTTCGAGGAGATTTCGGTTCCCTTGTCCGACGGGTACCAGGCGTACGCACGTTATTGGCGTCCGCGTAATGAGGGAGGTCCGCGAGGGGCGGTGCTCTACCACCACGGCATCCAGTCCCACTGTGGCTGGTACGAAACATCGCCTGCCAGGCTCGCCGAGGCTGGTCACGCCGTTCTACAGGTCGACCGCCGGGGCAGCGGGCGAAACCAACAGGACCGCGGCCATGCCGAGTCGGCGGAGCAACTGATCGGCGATGCCCTGGCCGCCCGTGACGAACTCGCCCGCCGGTCGGGCCTTACAGGACATCATGTGATCGGCGTAAGCTGGGGCGGCAAGCTGGCCGTCGCCACCTATGTGAGCGATCCAATCGGTGTGAAAAGCCTATCACTCGTAACGCCCGGTTTGTTCCCGCTCGTCGGGGTTTCCAGACAGCAGATGGCGAAGATCGGCTTTGCGATGATCTACGAACCGCGGCGTTTGTTCGACATTCCGCTCAACGACGCGGAGCTGTTCACGGCGGTGCCGCGCTGGCAGGACTTCTTCAACAGCGATCCGCTGCTGCTTCGCCAGTGCTCTGCGAGCTTCTATCTCGCATCCCGAAGGATGGATAAGATCATCGCGAAGTTCCCCAAGGCCAGACCGGTCCCCGTGCACCTTCTCGTGGCCGGCGACGAACGCATCATCGACAGCGACAAGACCACGAACTTCATCCGAGGACTCGACTGGCCGAATTGCCGGATCACCACGTATGACAACGCGCGTCACTCGCTTGAATTCGAAGATGACCCGGACGTCTACTTCAAAGACCTGGTGTCGTTCATCGAGGAAGCAACGTAGGGGCGGGCGGCTCACGTTTTCAGACGTGGGGGCGCGATTCCCCGGGTGGCCCACGTCTTCAGACGTGGGGGCGCGATTCCGCTTCCAAATCGTGAGCCCACCTTTGAAAAGGTGGGCCACCCGATCATCATAGTTGTCTCTGGCATTGCACAGAAACCGCTACTTGGATCTGCGTTCCCGCACCCGTTTCAGATAAAGGAGCTTATGTCGAATGAGCAAGCAATCGGAAGCCTCGAACGCGAGTCCATCCTGGAGAGACCCGCTGATGGTCACGAGTAGGGAGGTCTCGTGTGGCACTGACCGGAGTTCAAGCGCCTCCGCCATTTCGGGCGTGAAGAACTTGAGCAGCAAGTCATCGATTCCGTCGCCGGCGAGGTCATGACAATCACAAGGCTCGCCAGCAAACGGCGTAGCAACATCGTCGACTGTAATTCCTGGTCCCGGTGGGCCTGAAAGCGGCGCTATAGCCTCGCCGATGCCGTCGGCACGCGCCAGCGTTAGCGAATCGACATCGATCCCCGTTACGTCAAACGACTCACTCCCGACGATTGCCATCCGCAGGACAAGCCAGCTTCGGGGGTTTAGCCGGTTGGGGCACGACCCCGGTTTGATGTCAAGGTGCGCCGCCGTCTCACACTCATCGGGAATACCGTTGCCATTGTCGTCAGCCGAGGTGCCATCCGCGATATCGCACTCGTCGGGGATGTCGTTGCCGTTGCAGTCCTGGCTTGTCCCATCCTCGATATCGCACGAGTCCTCTACCTCGTTCTCGTTGCAATCAGCCACCAGCTGACTGACACAATTTCCACTGCCGTCGCAGGCTTCCACGCCGTTACACACGTCCCCATCGTCCGCGCACGGCGTGCCCGCCGGCTCAAAGTGACACGAATCGTCGCAGCAGTCACTGCCCGGCGGTTCACAGTGCTCGCCTGCGGTCACGTTAAGTGTCCCATCGCCGCATTCGACGAACGTGCAGTCGGCGTCGCACGTGGCGGACTCGCCGCCATCGTCGCACTCCTCGAACTCAGGGCACAGCTCGCCATCCCCGCATGTCGAACCGGTGCCCGGCCTCGTGCAGTCCGCATTGCAGGTTCCGCAGTCATCAGTGAACCCGTCGTCGCACACCTCGGCACCCTCGACCACGCCATCGCCACATGCAATGGACGGCCCCGTGTTCTCGTACCACGCGATCTTGTCGTC
>JBARRC010000393.1:0-5078 GCA_049644045.1 Phycisphaerae bacterium | reverse complement strand
GGGCTTGAGTCTCCTGAGCTCGCGGGCGTGGACGAGCAGCTTCCGGCGGCGCAGGGAGTCGTGGTTTCGCGTGTGGCCGAACTTGTAGGCTGCAATGTGGCAGCCGATAAGCCAGAGTTCGCCGTCTTCGATGCGGGCGTAGGCCTCCTCGATGGAGGCGGTCCGCTCGCGCAGGCTCTTGACCTCGGTGCCCTGAAGCACGATACCGCACTCGAGCTCCTCGAGAATCTGGAAGCGATAGGTGGCCTTGCGGTTGCGGCAGACGGTGTTGTCACGAGGTGTCTTTTTGGCCATAAGTCCAGCGATTACAGGAAGTTACGGATATTCCAGCCCTGTGGCTAATAAGACCTATAATACAGAATGATTCTATATGGACAGCAGATTGTCGCAACGCAAAGCCGAAGAATCGGTTATAATAGAATAGAAGACAAAGCGGAGGTGGTGAGGTGGCTGATATCGTGGTGACGGCCGGCCGGGACTACGAGAAGGAGTTGATCGCGCGCGCGCAGGCGGGCGAGGAAGTTTCCGTGCGCGAGTTGGTCGATCTGCACAAGGACCGTCTATTCGCGTTCATCTGGCGGATGGTTCGCCACCACCACGATGCGGAGGAGATATGCCAGGAGGCCTTCCTGAAAGCCTTCGCCTCGCTCGATACGTTCTCCAGCGACTATCGCTTCAGCACCTGGTTATTCACGATTGGCTATCGCGTTTGCCTTAACCACCTTCGGCGAAAGCGCGCCGTAACTGGTGAGCTGGATTTCACCGTGCTGCCTGGTGGAAGCGATGATGCGCCGGCGTCCTCGTTGGAATCGGAGGAGGCGGTCCGGCTGAAGGAGATGGTGTGGTCGGCCGTTGATCGGCTGAGCGCACCCCAGCGGGCAAGCATCCTGCTGTTTTACCGGCACGAGTTCAACTGCCAGGAGATTGCGCGGGTGCTCGAACTGCCTCTAGCGACTGTCAAGAGTCACCTTCACCGGGCACGGAACCGGTTACGGGAGATGCTGGAGCCGGTGAGCGAACAAGATTTGCGACAGTATCGCAATTTTACCGCGTCAGCCGGGTAAAAGAGGCTGACCAGGGTGGGCGGTTTCGGACCGTCACCCGGTGTATTGATCGGATGCGTGATGCGTTGCGAACAAGCACAACAACTGTTTGATGCGTACTTAAACGGTGAGCTGTCCCCCGCGCTCACGACGGAGCTGGGGGCTCATCGGGTTCGCTGCCCGGAGTGCCGTCGGGCGCTGGCGTTATTGGAAGTCAGCGGACACGTTGTTGCGTCGGATCGTGACCCCGTCGCGCTGGACGGCGATTTTACGGATCGGCTGGTTGCTTGTGTGGAATCGCCGGGCGCCAAACGGATTCACGCTTTGCGTCGGGCGCCCTACATCATCGGTCCGCTTGCGGCGGCGGCTGTTATCGCGCTTGCCTTCCTTGGCGTGTTCGACCGGAGTCCGGGAGAGTGGGCGGGCGAGAAGACCGTCTGGCCCGATGCCAAGCGGCCAAATGTTGAGGAGGTACGATCGGCGGCCGATCTAACGGTTGAAGAAACCTTGCCCGACGCTGACTATCGGAACGAGCGTCTGCTGGAGGCGTGGGTCGAGCAAATGCAGGAGAACATGGCGGCCAAGCGCGAAAGCGGGGAATCGCTGCAGAAAGCGTTCGGCCTGACCATCCGCCAGTTGCTTGATACCCTCAAGGAAGCGGACGAGGCGTCCGATCAGGGTGACGATGCTTCCGGAGATGACGTCACCGTTCCGCTTGCGCGTCCCGAGGCGGCGCCGACGGGTAGTGATGACGTCGAGGATCTGTAGCACAGACTGGTCTCCCGCACGCTGGGCTCACCGACCATGATCGGTTTTTTGGGGGTCCTTTGTAGATCCACCGCACACCGGGCCGCCGCACCGACCATGACTCGAAAGGCTTCACCACTCCATCAGGGTGCCCTCCCTTTTGTTCTTGTTTTGAGTGTCGTTCCGACGGCATTCGCCCAATCGCCCGCCGCGCGTCCGGCTCGCCCGGCCGCTTTTGCCCGATACGTTCCCGCCTCGGCCAGGCTGTTCGTGACCATTCGCCGGCTGGGTGAGGTGGATGAGGCACTGCATCGAGCCCACGCCTGGGGCTTGGCGCCGCTGCTTTCCGGTAGGCCCGCCGACGAAGGCAAACCGTTCGATCTCCGCGGTGCCATCACAAGTTTTCTTGGGCCGCGAACCTCGATCGACATTGATGAGCTGATGCAAGCCGAGATGGGGCTTGTCGCACGCTCCTGGTCTCAGGTGAGTCGGCCGGTGTGGTTGGTCCGCATCAGGGACGAGTCCGTTCTCGATCGATGGTTCCCGCCGGCTCAGCGTAGTATGAAAGGCGCTATGGGCCCCGTGCGCTTCTTTCGCACGCGGGAGGGTGTGATCGTCTGTACGCGCGACGGTATTGTCGCGATGGCGCGCCGCTGGGGTCCCGACTCCCTGCTGCAGGAAGTGATGGACCTGATGGCCGACCGCGGCGGCGATGTGCTCGAGAGTTCCGCGACGTTCAAGGGGTTGATGGCCTATCTCCCGGTTGACCGCCTTGCGGTGGCCTACGCGGCGAGAGATGACACATCGGCGGCGGACGGCGTGGAATTGTCACCGTGGTGGCCGACGGTGGACCGTGCGGTGATCGGTTTGTATGAAGGCCAGGGGCGTCTTGACGTGGCGGTTCGCGCATCCCTGGCGGCACCGCACCGTGCGCCGAAGCTGTCGCCCGCGGCGATGGAGCGGCTCTTGCGGTTGCCTCAGACGACCCTGTTTGCGTTTACCACGACGATCGATTTCGACTGTGCCTACGACGCAGCCACGATGAAGTCCCCATCCGGGGCATTGGGGCGTTATCTGGTTTTCCTCGCGGGGATGCGGAAGGCGAACGACACACCGTCCGAGCCCCCATCCCGGTTCGGCCCTCACGTCATCCTCGTTTTGGGTCAGGATCTGACCGAAAGCGGGCTGGCGCCTCAACCGGCGATCATGGTTGAATGCAGCGACGGCCGCGCGGTCCGCGACTTTGTCAGGCAGGTCGCGGAGAGGATCATCCAACTGACGCAGGCGATCGATCCGGCACAAGCGCCTCACACCTTGACCGTTGAGCGGAGTGTGCACCTTGGTGTCCCGATTTGGCATGTGCCGCTTGAGGCGTATGCCCAGCGATCGAAGCTCCCATTCATGAATCTTTTAGGAAGCGTTGAGCCGGCGTGGGCTATATGGAATGGCTGGCTCATTCTCACCGTAAGTCGCGACCACCTCGAGCGTATCCTCGATGCGCAGTACGGTCTGGTCCCCGCGCTCGCCACGGTGCGTGATGTACGAGCGCTGCGCAAGCGTTCCGCCGAACGGGCGGTGCTCTCGATCGTCCAGCCGGGTCTTGCGACGGACGTCCTCGAACAGTGGCTTACCGCGTACAAAAACGGTGCGCCGTCGCTGCTCGATCCGATCTGGTGGCGAGGTGGATCCGGCTCGGCCTCGCGCAAGCGACCGCAGGTTGGCATTGGGATGAAGCTGGTTCAAGAACCTGGTGTCGTCACAGTGGCACGCGTCTACCAGGGTACACCTGCTGCGGGTCGGCTGCAACCGGACGACCGTATTCTTGGGATTGACGGGCATTTGTTGGGGTTGACCTCTCCGAACGCCGACCTGAGGCGGCGGTGGGCAGAAAGCACCGCCAAGCCGGGCCCCACCTTGCGCGTGCTGCGCAGCGGAACCGCCGTCGACGTGGTCCTGCCGAAACAGCGGGAAGAGGCGCTTTGGTCAAACATACGCGTGAAGCCGGCGGACGCCGTGCGCGAACTCGCCTCGCTCGGCCGGACACTTGAATTCGCCAGTTTCGAGGTGCTTGCGACCGACGAAAAACACTACTCGGGACGGCTGTCGCTTCGGCTCGCGCCGGTCAACGCCGCAGAGGCATCGGGCGACCGCCAGCTGGCCGTGGAATGATCGTCCTAATTGTGGGACCGACTTTCCGGTCGGTCTTTTCTCACCGACAGGGCCGCTTGACAGGCTAGAAAGCCTGTCCCACATACTTCTTCACATACTTCTCTTTAACAGGTATCTAGCGACGGGCGTAGGCGATCCGGTAAATCGTGCGGCCCTCTTTGGAGTATTTGACCTCGTAATTCGTACCCGCCCAATCGGGCTGCGTGTCCACGCCCGTATCCTCCGGACTGATTGTAGTAAGCTCAGAACGCTGGTTGAGCAAATCACGGATAGTCCCGAAGTACTCTTCATGGTCGGACTGTATCAGCCACGTGCCGCCCGGGCCCAACACGCGGACTGCAGCCTCTACGAAATCGGGCTGCACGAGGCGGCGCTTGTGGTGCCGCTTTTTGGGCCAGGGGTCGGGGTGATAGAGGTGCAACGCGGATACACAAGCCGGCGGGAGGTGGTGCATCACGAAGTATTTCGCGTCCGTGCGCATAACGCGCACGTTGCCGATTCTCCACCTGGCCATCCGGTCGGCGCAGTGGCGGAAGTACTTGTTGGCCCACTCGATGCCGAGTAAGCGTATGTGCGGATTGGTCTTCGCGCGGCTGAGTAGAAAACCGCCCTTGCCGCAGCCGATCTCGATCTCGAAGGGCCCGGGCGACTCAAACCACGCCATCGGATCGACCACCTCGTCCTCGAGGGGCGGGTCAACAATGATGTCCTCCATCGTCAGCGTCATACAACCATCCTCGCGATTGACGGCTGTGGATTCAAGAGGACTTCCGAGCCGCGGGCTTCACCATGCTCGGGGCGGTCCTTGCCCGTGCGCGGGGCGAGACTGTTGTCTGCACGGGCAAGCTCCGTTTTCGTGTCTCCGTACGAACTCCTCATGGGCGGACGTCCACCGGCCCCGGCTGCGTGACGCCTCATCTGCTTGCCCATGCCACCCGACGCCGAGAGTGTCACGCACCCAGCGCCGGGGGTGTGACCATATTTTGTGGCATCGTGTCATTCTGTCGTCCTACTGAGATCGTAGCGGCCTGCGTCCTCGCAGGCCGTTTTCCCGGGCAAGTGTTATTGCGTACGACGGCCGGCGGGGACGCCGGCCGCTACATAGCGACACGAATTATT
>JBARRC010000392.1:0-7264 GCA_049644045.1 Phycisphaerae bacterium | reverse complement strand
GCCTGACCGGTCCCGGGTCGTCCGCGAAGCCTATCAGGATCACACTGCCAGGCCGGAGCTGCTCGCGCAGATCGAGCTGGCGGAGACGGTCCCGTGACCAGGCCGCCAACCCGAAAAAGGATGTGCGCAGCCCGGCGACTTGCGTCGCATCGTATTCTCCAAGGGTCGAGGCCAACAGTAGCGCGTTTCTCTCCTGCCCCAGCGCGACGCGTGTACGCGATTCCGAACCGTAACCGACCTTGGAAAGGACGCTCCGAAACGCAGCCCCCCACTCGCTCTGGGCTTTGGTAAGCGTCGACCTCTGGAGCACCTGGCTGAGCTTCTCCTCTTCCTCCGGCGGGTAGCAGCGGTAGGCAAGGTCGATCTTCCGGCCATCTGATGGCACCGGCCCGATCGGGAAAACGTAAATCCCGTCGCTCCGGACACTACCCTTGGTGGAAAAGTCCCGCGTTGGGTGGAGCAGGTAGCAGTCGACCAGATCGACGCCGAGGTCGTTGATGATGTAGCTGCCATCCGAAATGCGTAGACCTTTGCTGGCAATTTCGCCGGTCAACGTGCCACCGGTTGACCCCTTCCATCGCCCCTCAAGCCGCTTGAGTGTCGCACGGATGCGCACATCGTCGATAACGGCGTTGGCCGGTAGGAGACGGTATTCCTCGGGATCGGCGAAGCTCGTTGACGCCTCCGTGGGGTCGTTGGTCGGGGGTATCGGGCGGAGGAAGCAGTCTGTCGCGCCGGGCTCCGATGCGGCCAGTCGATCGGAAGGTAACCAGAGGTCGAGTTCCTTGTCTGTTCCCGTCTTAAGCCCGAAAAACGCCGTCGCGTAGCCATGCGCCTTCCCGGCGTCCACGTCCACAATGGATATTTGATGCAGCGTCTCACCGAATCCGTGCACGGAATTGACCGCGATGACGCTGAGCAAACTGGCTACAAGCGCCACCACGGCAAACACGCTCCAGCTATGGTGCTTCCACCGCCGGCTTCCCAAGAACCACCACGTACCGAACGTAGCGAACAGCAGGTAAACACTGGAGAAAGCGAAGGCAGCCACCAGATACAAACTACCCCAGGCGGAGAAGGCGATGGCGCTGACCACGTGTGGAAACAACGTCACCTGGCTGGGCCTTACCGGCTCCTCCCCTGTCAGCAGCCTCAGATGAAACAACTTTTGGAAGAAGTCGACCGGACTCCCGGGGGCACTGAGCAGGTCCTTGAGGGTGACGGCGGAGAAAATGACGTGCCCGCGGCCAATGCGACGACGCGTGATGACGTTGGAGGAGTTGACGCCGTCTCTGGGGACCCGCGAGGCCCCGTCGCGAAGCGTGCACTGGACTACCGGAATGGGAGTATCGAACGGCACCTTCCACCACGGATCGTCACTCTTGCCCCGTTGTCTTCCATGTTCGACGTCAGGCAACCCCAAGAGCGATCTTCGCACCTCGGGCAAGTTGTCGACAACGGCGATGTCCCCGATATCAACAGGCAACACCCGGTAGATCGCGTCGGTCAGCGCAAGTGATCCTGCCGTCCGCGAGGCTGCGATCAAAAGCGTCCCACCTTGACGAACCCATTCGAGCAACGCTCCGAGTTGACGCTCGGTAAGCTCCTCCGGCCGGGCGCCGTCCCATACGATGTAATCAACCGCCTCCAGACCGATCCAAAGCTCGGGCAGATCGGTTGGACTCATGTGCCCCACGTGGAGTGCACGTTCGTAGAGATCCTCCTGATCGGGGTCCACCAAATCCTTCACCCGACCGAGCGCGCCGGTGGAAAGCGAAAGAACGAGAATCTCGTCGTCCGCGATCACCGAAAACCACTGGGCGGGTTGGGCCTGGAAGGTGAGCTCACCCTGGGAGACAACCTCGACGGCCTCGCCTTCGTCATCGAAAAGCTCAACAGTGATTCGACCCTGCAATCGAAGTGGGTTGGCGAGTGCGTAAAGATAGAGCCGTTGGTTGCCGCCCGTCTCTGCCCGCAGGTGTACGTCGACGCGGTCGTAACATTCGTCCCCGTCCACGTCGAGCTGTCCGACGCGCACGCTGCCGTCGAAACTCTGCTGATCGAGAAGGGCCAGATCAACGGTGATCGGCGCCCATGCACCACTACGAACCACGTTCTCACCCCGTAGCGTCGGGAACCCAACGTGGGTAACGTTGAGCTCGACCGTTCCGCGGGCATTGTTCGGCGCCGCCGCCGTTGCGATCGCAGCGCAGATTAACGCTCCGCATCTATTGCACCATCTAACAACGGGATGGCACGAGTGGCCCATTACAGTTTCCGAAGAAGGATGGCCCATCAGACCTGCGAAAGCCAACGCTTGGCCCCGACCGGCCATCGCCATGTTCGCACGTTCGGTGGCAAGACAATTCTATGCCGGCCAACACGCCTGGGCAACTGGAGGGAAAAGGAAAAAAGGGGACGCAGCTCGTTTCGTGGACGGGTCAGCCACCTCTTTAGATGTAGGGACATAAATCTGGCACCGGGTGCCACTGGTGCATTGCCCACCAGTGCTTATGATCCCAGGCATACCAGCGGCCTATCAAGCCGGGAAGCCGTGAACCTCGGGCAGATCGGGGGCAGGCCAACGGTCGGGCTTAGAGTAGTACGGCCAGTTCGACCATTTCCATCGGTCGGGTGAATCGCAAAGCCCTCGCCGCACGGGGTTGTTGTGCATATAGTCGATCGCCATCCGTAGTGTGCCCTCGTTCGTTATATTGCGATCATAGCCGCCGCCCTCCTGCCAGAATCGGAACACGGATCTTCCAGGCCGCTCTCGGATCGTCAACCGACGAACCGTGAGCTCGTCGGTTTGAAGCATGAGTTGCTTGGCCCGGGTGGAAAATGGCCGCTTGATGCCGAACAGCAGTCGTGCCACTCGGGCTTCGGGCGTCACCGGAAAGACGATCAGGTGCACATGCTCCGGCATGTACACAAACGCGATAAGCTCGAACCCCTGCTTCTTGATCGCTCGGTCGATGCTTTGAGACAGCAACACGCAATACCTCTGTTCAGAAAGCAGTGGGAACCGCTGGTAGCAGGAAAAGGTCAATTCATGTGCATGTCCCGGCTCGTCGTAACGTTTGACGAGCTTGCGATGTGTGGTCGGATCGAAGGATGGCTCAGGAGGACGGGTGTGTGATCTGGTCCGGTCAGTCAGCATGTACGTGCCCTACCTTCATCGAGCCTGGCACTGGTGGGCAAGCCGCCAGTGGCACCCGGCGCTGTACTGTTAGACGCCGCCCTCGTCAGCGTGCCGTCTAGCCTCCGCAAGGCCAATTGCTGCCTTTCTCTCTAGCTCAACATTGCCCGTCTGTTCAGCCAGACGCTGACTAGCCTTGTACTCAACGATCGCTTGGCAGAACCCGCCCTGATTGCAGAGAACATGTCCCAAACCCAGGTGACATTCGTCCTTCAGCGTGGGAAGGCCAGCGTCAGATGCTGCATCTAGGGCCCTCCTGTAGAGTTCTATTGCCTCGTCATATTCTCCAAGCAAATTCCAGCACTCGGCTTGGCCCCGAAGCGCTCCACTCCGCATCTCATGGTCGGCTTGTACGTCTTTGCGGCCGAGCAGCTGCTTATAGACCTGAATTCGCCATTTGAGGCCTGCCGGAGTGTCGGGATTCGGCGCGGACTCCTGAATCTCCCGTATCCTATCCATATCGTTCCCAATAATCCTAATGAGTTTTTGGTTTGCCGGATCCTCCGTGATAACTGCCGTCTTTGCCAGTAGCCCCTTGCCTATATCGGCGGCCTCGGCAAAGAACGAGAGCTTCTTGCCTTCGTCACCTCTTGCCTCGAAAAGGAACCCAAGGCGCATTAGTGTATCTACAGTAGCCTTGTCATCCCACTGGCGGCGACTCAAGCTTAAAGCAGACTGATAGTACTTCTCCGCAGCGCCGAACTCCGAGATCGCTTTGAGGAGATCCCCTATCAAACAGAGCCGCTTGTATGGCACAACTGACTGGAGCCATGGCTTAACGTGCTCCTCTTTCCACGGCAACTTGTCTCCTGCTCCCTTACGTGAGTCATCGGCTGCACCGCAGCGCTCACGTGTGCCACCGGCTTCAAAGTGGCGCTGCCAAGCCAGCACAACAAAGTCATCCGTAACGCCGGAGTAACACGTTCCTGGGAAGTCACGAAACATGCCAGCTCTCCCCACACCAGAAGCAACATCCCTTCGCCCCCATTTCGCGCGTTCTTCCGTGTGATCAATGAGGCAAATCATCTTCTTCTCCCCCTCAATCTGATGAACTGCGGGGAGTATGTCAAAGACGTCGGAACAGCTGTACCCCAGGACCAGTACCTGACGATGCACCCCAGTAGAAAACACCAGCTGCACCAGTGGGAAAATCCGCTGAAGATGCTCCCTGCTGGAAATGGCGCGCAGCGTCACACCCAGCCGCGCAGGGCTGTCAACACTCCCATGGATTTTCAGTAGACTCGGCCGAGGCCCTTGAAGGGAAAGGAGCCGATGTGCCGCCTCAGGATCGGTGACAAGACCGTAGTCTATTCCCTGGTGCCAATCTAGTTCGCTAAGTGCACGTTCAATGAGTAAGTCGAAGTTCGTTGTTACGACCAGGAGGGCGTGCCCCTCGGTCATGAGTTTGGCAATCAGTCGATGAGTGTGGTTGGGTGATCCTTTAGTGAAGAGAGCAAGAAGCGGATCGATATTAGATGATTGAGCCAATATTTCCATGAATCCTTCAAACGGAAGGCCGGAGTCTCGGATCACCTGGGCATCGTCAGCGGAAAGGGGGAGTCGTTGAAGGATGTCATTCTTCAGATCATTTGCTACGGGAAGACCAGAATTTCGGGATATGCCTGCTCCACAGAAGACAGCCCATCGCGATTGCGTGAGAGCATCAAAGAGCGACGCATCGAACACAGGGTGACCCGGCTGTTGAGTCCCCCCGACAGAGATCCATGACATCGGCCACGCCCTCCCCTGAACGTCAACCCGGCGGGGCCTGGACGATGAGGGTGTCGTTCTGACCGCCAAAGCTAAAACTGCTCGATAACGCAACGCGCCCGGGTGCCGGGTGCCACTGGTGGCTTGTCCACCAGTGCTATGCCTACACTTGACCGTAATGTGGGGCGAGCGTCAACTTGATTCTCCTGTGGCGGGCGTTCCACACTCTTCTCACTGGCAGCAAGCTGCCAGTGGCACCCGGCGATTGCCAAGGCACATTTGATCGAGTAACTTGACGGGCATGTTACCTAGACTTCGTCCACTCCGGCTCAAAATTGCGGGTTTCCTACCCTCGTTTTCGGCGTGGCTTAAGTCGCCAACCTCGCGCGGGACGATGCTGTGCCTGTTCTTGTGGATTATCTGCCTCTGTGCAACCTTATATCGGTCCTTGGACCTACTTCAACACCTCGTGTCCCTGGATCAAATTAAAGTAGTTGAGATGTTGGCGGATCGGCTCATAAGTATCGAAACTGTTGTACAGACGCAACGTGAGACGCTGCTAGCTGCTTTGCCATCAGCAGCGGCCGACCCTGAGCGAGAAGCGGAGCTGCTCAAAACGCTTGATTTAAAGATTAAGGAATTAGAGAACGAAACATCGAGAGCAATTCGAGACCTGTATGAATCTCGTAAAGATTTGCAGGACAACGTTCTCGCCTTGTTTGCCCAAGAACGCGACTTCTTTCAGAGAACTATCTGGATGCTTGGCTCGCTTCTTATCGCCATCGTTGCCCTTCCTGCACTCGGCACTCTCCTCAGGTCGGCCAAGGTCAAAAAGGAGAACAACGGCTAATCACGCCGGGTGCCACTGGTGGCTTGTCCACCAGTGCAAACCGAAACGCACCCTGTCACGCCACTTTGGCGCAGACCTTGTTGGCTGCGTCGGTCAGGTCGTCGGCGGTGATGAGTTGCTCGATGGCGGCCTCTTTGAGCAGCTTGCGGGCGCGGTCGACGTTTGTCCCTTCGAGGCGCACCACGACGGGCACGTTGAAGCCGATCTCCTTCGCGGCAGCGATCAGCGCTTCGGCGATCGTGTCGCACTTGGCGATGCCCCCGAAGATGTTGACGAGGACGCCCTTGACCTTCGGGTCGGAGAGGACGATGCGGAAGGCCTCAGTCGCCTCCTCGGCCGTCACCGAGCCGCCGACGTCGAGGAAGTTGGCCGGCTCGCCGCCGTGGAGCTTAATGATGTCCATTGTGGACATGGCCAGGCCCGCACCGTTGACCAGGCAGCCGATGTTGCCGTCGAGCGGGATGTAAGACAGATTGTGCACCTTGGCGCGCAGCTCCATCGGATTTTCCTCAGACGGATCGAACATCTTCTGGAGGCGCCTATGGCGAAAGATCGCGTTGTCGTCGAAGTTCATCTTGGCGTCGATGGCCAGAATGTCACCGCCGGTCGTGCGGACAAGCGGGTTGATCTCGGCCAGCGCGCAGTCGTACTTGTAGAACACGTCGACCAGACCACGGATGACCTTCGCGGCAGCCTTGGCCTGCTCCTTCTCGGTAAAGCCGAGGGCGCTGACGAGTTGGGCGCATTGGAAGTTGAGCAACCCGAGATGCGGGTGGAGCCAGCGCTTGATGATCGCGCCGGGCTTCTCTTTCGCCACGACCTCGATCTCGACGCCGCCCTCCCGTGAGACCATCACGACCGGCGTCCGCCTGGACCGGTCCATGACGACGGCTGCATAGTACTCGCTTTCAATGTCGACCCCGGCCGCGACGAGGAGCTTCTTGACCTCGACCCCCTCCGCACCGGTCTGCGGGGAGACCATCCGGTTGGACAGCATGAAGGTAGCCGCCTCGCGGACCTGGTCGGCGGAATCGCACAGCTTGACGAAGCCGGCTTTACCGCGACCGCCCGCGAAGACCTGGGCCTTGACGACGACCTTGCCGCCCATCTGGTCGAAGGCTGAGACCGCCTCATCGACCGTCTGAGCCACATATGAATCGGGAACGGGCACGCCGGCCTCAGCCAGCAACTCTCTTGCCTGGTATTCGTGTACTTTCATGGGAGCGGGTTCCGTTGGTTCCTGACGTTAATGGGTCTCGTGTACCACCGCGATGGTGGGCTTTCCGAATATGCGTTGTATTGTGCGAGAATCGCGGCTACGAATCAACCAGGGCGTCGAAATCCGCTACGAAGGGGGTGTGACCACATTTTGTGGCACCGTGTCATTCTGTCGTCCTACTGAGATCGTAGCGGCCTGCGTCCTCGCAGGCCGTTTTCCCGGGCAAGTGTTATTGCGTACGACGGCCGGCGGGGACGCCGGCCGCTACATAGCGACACGAATTATT
>JBARRC010000391.1:0-14644 GCA_049644045.1 Phycisphaerae bacterium | reverse complement strand
GTCCCAGTGATCGGGCCGGGTGGTCATCACGACCTCCGACCCACCCCAGTTAACCAGGTCGTCCGAGTATGAAATCCAGATGTTGCCGCTGTCACCAATGCTCGGCCGATCGAAGCGCGCATAGCGACCTCTGACCTTCTTGGGAAGCAGCATGCCGTCCTTGTTCACCGGTTCGGAGATCAGCGCGATACGCTCGAATTCCCTGAAATCGTCCGTCTTTGCCAGCGCCAGCCGCGGACCGTAGTGGCTAAACGCCGTGTACATCACGTAATACGTCCCGTCCATCGGTGTGATGCGCGGGTCTTCGATGCCGCAGGCTTCATAGGTCGCAAACGGTTCTTGATCCGAGGGCGTCATGACCGGTTCAGGATCGACCACGAAGCGGTAACCGTCCTCACTCCGCGCAAGGACGAAGATCGATCGGCCTCGCTTGTCTTCCACTCGGACCAGCAGCAGGTATCGGTTCTGGACTTTGACGGCCGCTGCGTTGAAGACCGTATTGCAGCCAAAAGGTATATCTTCCAGCGCGAGGATCGGGTTCCCCTCCCACCGGTGAATGACATCTCTTCCGATAAGTCTCGTCTTTCCGTACGGAGCACGATCTTCCGCCATATTGGACACTGGTAGCTTCCTCCAACTTCCATTTGCACGCTGTGCCGAGAATCCTTTCTCGGCACCTGCCGGAGGACCGAGAAGGGATTCTCGGTCCAGCGAGATTCTCGACGGGTGGCATGCCAAAGGCCGTCGCAGGCGGGCGCCGGCATGTTTTCGCGATTGCATGGCGGCGCTGCGCTTGGCCATGCCACCCGAAAACCCATGACTGACGGAGCACTAGTTGGCTCGTGACATTGGCCGACTCCATGTTCGCAGGCATCCGCCGTACGCAGACGTCAGCCTGCGAAAGCACGGAGGGACAGGGCATTTGTTTTTTCGGTCGGTTGAGCCGAATTCTCCACGGCGAATTGAAGGCGATCGCACACGTCCGATATTGGCGCGCGTCCCGAAGAGGATGGCGATTATGCAGCACGGCGTACGCGATGCTTTCCGATCGGATGGTGAAGGGGTACGATGAGCGCCATGATCCTACGGGCGATGGCAGTTCTATTGTCGGCCTCAGCGGCGGCTATGTGGGTCACCGGTTGCACGCCCACCGAGCCCAACGAACTTGACAAGCTCGGGACCGTACGATTGTCCATTGAAGACCAGACGTTTGAGCTCTGGATCGCAAACGACCCGAAAGAGCGAGACCATGGCCTGATGTTCGTGACGGCTGAGCAAATGGCCCCCCTCCCCGACGGCACCCAGCGCGGGATGTTGTTCGTGTTCGATTACGAACAACGTCTCGCTTTCTGGATGAAAAACACGATCATCCCGCTGGACATTGCGTATCTCGATTCAAACGGCAAAATCGTTGCAACCCACACCATGGCCCCGCTGGACACCCGCTTCGGTCAATACCCATCCGGCTCACCGGCCCGATACGCGATCGAGGTCAACGCCGGCGTGCTGGCGGATCTGGGTGTACAAGCCGGCAACACGATCGAGATTCCCACCTCAGCATTAAAGGGCTCGCCCTAACGCGTCGACTCTCCGACTATCATGCGTCGGCACTCAGCAGGGTCCGAACTGACCGCTGAAAGCTGACTTCTGACCTCATGGATCAACGCATGCAGGTACTGGTCGTCAATCCACCCGAACGGACTCTTCCAGAGGGGACCACCGACCTGATCCGTGACATCGGTTGGGACATCACCTCGGCTCCGAACTTTCACACCGCTCTCCAGGTGGCCGGTACCGGATCGGTCGACGCCATCATCATGCCGGAACCCGACGGGAAGCCTGCGGGAAACGACGACACGAGCGAATTCGACGACCTCCTCCGACTTGTTGACGCCCGGCAGATTGCGGGTGTGATGGTGACTGACCGTCCCGGGCAAAGACCTGCGAATCCACGATCCCTGATCGACGCCGTGGATCGCGAGGTCTCTCTGCCGGAGCTGCGGGGCCGGCTTGCCATGATCGAGCGGTACCACGGCCTCGTAAAGCGCATGGAGCGCGAACTGAACAACATGCAACGGCTCGGCAAACAGCTCAACCGGCATTATCAGGAGGTGGATCAGGAGATGCGTCTTGCCGGGCGGCTGCAGCGTGACTTCCTGCCCGACCTCAAGGAGCCGATCGACAACGTTCAGTTTGCGTCCGTCTACAGGCCCGCGTCGTGGGTGTCGGGCGACATGTATGATGTCTTCCGCGTCGATAAAGAGAACGTGGGCTTCTACGTGGCGGACGCGGTCGGGCACGGGATGTCCGCGGGCCTGCTGACTATGTTCATCAAACGTGCGATCATACCCAAACGAATCGACGGTGACCGTCACAAGGTTCTGAGCCCATCCGAGACGCTCGCCAATCTGAACGACGCGCTGACAGACCAGTCGCTGCCCAACTCCCAATTCGTCACCGCATGGTACGGTCTGCTCAACCACCGCACGCTTACCTTACAGTATGCGCGCGGCGGCCATCCGTATCCCATCCTGATCACGGCGAACGGCATGGTTAGTGACCTGAAATCATCCGGCGGTCTGTTGGGAATCTTCAAAGGGGAGGAGTTTCCAACGTTCGACACACAACTTCGCCCCGGTGACAAGCTGCTCTTGTATACGGACGGCTTGGAGCTCGCGTTTCAAAGTGACGAGGCCGACACACTCGACACGACCTCTCACCAGCGCGCGTTTCGGTCTCTAGCCAAGCTGCCGATTCGCAGCATGATGACCCAGATCGACTCCTGGCTGGGCGACGAGACCGGTTCGCTCAACAACCCACGTGACGACGTGACGATCATCGGCCTCGAGATCCTCTGCCGCTAGCGGAATCAGGCATCTCAAGGTAGTGTCCGTCTTTCCTTGGCGATCAGGATTTCGAGCAGTTCTTCCCGGGTCTCAGCCTGGAGTAGCAGATCGACGGTTTCATCGCCAAGGATGCGCATTAGGCGAGCAAGAACGTGCAAGTGGTAATGGTCGGTGTGGCAACAGATCAGGAAGAAGATACGGGTGAGCTCCCCATTAGCTGCCCCAAAGCCGATTCCTCTTGAGAGGCGAGCCACGCAGATGAGCGGTTCGGCCGACACGTAGGGCATCGGCTGCCTCGGGTGGGGAATGGCGATGCCCTTGGGCAGCGCGGTTGAGCAAAGCGACTCGCGCTCCTCGACGGCCTTCAGCAAACCATCGCTGTCATAAAGCAGCCCGGTGCGATCGGCCAACTTCACCAGCTCTCGCAGCACCGAAGCCTTCGTCCTGGCCGGCAAAGCAATGTTGATCCCATCCAGGCCGATCAAATCCGTAACCACCACGCCCGCGTCATCAACCGCCCCGCGCGTCGCTCCGCTCATGGTCCGCTCGAGGGCGATGAGTCTCGCCTCGTCGAGTGTGGGCATCTCCTGCTGGAGCCATTCGGTCACCAGGGCCTGGTTGAAACGCCACTGTCCGCCGACCTTGTGGCCAGGGAGCTTGCCGCGCTCCGCCAGGCGGCGCACCTCGCGCACGTCCATACTGACGTGCTTGGCGAATTCTTCCAGACTCATACTGCGATACGCCATGTTGCGCATCTACCATCAAACGGGCACGCTCGGGTGGCATGGGTAAGCGTTAGCTTACCCGTGTCTTGTGGGTGTGCCGCACGGGCAAACAAGTTTGCCCATGCCACCCGACAACCTCAGCAACCCACCCATCAAAAGACCCCTGACAGAGCACTAGGGTGACATAGGACGATGGCGCCGCTCAGGCATCCACCTTATGATTGTACCAAGCGGACCAGAGCCGCCGGGCTCCCAGTAACAGCGCGGTCCCCACGGTGACATAGATAAGACCTATGGCGGTGCGCGGCAAGAGCCCGCCCCGCAGCAAGTGCCCGGCGGTTACCATCAGTGCGACGAACGCCCAGCTTCGCACCGAGAGAAACCCGCCGAGGCAGCGTCCGTCGCCGCGGGTCCGAATGCGCTCCACCATGTGCCCCGCCGTGCGTTCGAGCACGAACCGCGCTTTGAGCAGGCCGGCCACCACGGCAGCGGCAAGCAGCAGCAAAGCGTAGTGGGTTTGCCGGGCCAACACCCACCGGCAACCAAAGAAAAGCAGTACGATCCCTACCACGGTCCACATGGTCGCGGCCAACAATAGGTGCAACCGTGCAGATGTAGCCGGTTTGTGCGCATTCAGGAAATCGCCCATTCGGCTCGATCCATTATCGTGAGAATTCGATGAGTGGTGATCGTAGGGAATGTTGCGAACCCTGTCCGTCAGGAAGGTGAGGCCACCGCGCCGTGAGGCTTTTCCGCCAACGATTCCACGCCGAAGGCATATCCCCGCTCAAAAGCGGCGAGATTCAGGGATTCGGTTCCGGCAGGCACGGAGGCTTTGACCGCTTCGCGGAGGGCATCGGCCGTCACCAGGTCCGTGACGGCCCCGAGGAAACCGACCATCACGATGTTGGCCACCATTCGCCGCTTCAGCTCTTCAGCGATTCGCGTAGTGGGGATGCAGTGCCGCGTGATGCCGGGGTCGATGTTCTTGGGCTCGACCAGGTCGGCTTCATAGATTAGCGTTCCCGAAGGCGCCAGCTCGCCCATGAAGCGATTGCACGCCTCCTGAGACATGGTCACCAGAATGTCCAGGCGCGTGACGTAGGGGTACTCCACGGGTTCGTCAGACACGATGATCTGAGCGCTGCAGGCGCTGCCTCGCGCCTCCGGGCCGAAGCTCTGCGTCAACGTGGCATGTTTGCCGTCGTAGAGGGAGGCCCCCCGCGCCACGATCATCCCCGCTAGAATGACGCCCTGTCCGCCCAACCCGCCGATCTTGACTTCCGTGGTGCTCATCTGCTTACTCTCTCGTACCCCCATGTACGATGGGCTTTTGCTGCTTCCGCGACATTTCCTCCCAACGCCGCTTGCCGAGAAAACTGGCCTTCTTGGCTTCGGTCATCTCCAAAAACGAAGGGCGGTCAATATCAACGAACTTGCCGCAGACAATCTTCTCCTGGAAACCGATGTCGCAGTAGCGGGTATCCAATTTGTTCTCGATGGTGCTGTTGTCTTTGAACCACTTCATACGGTCCAGCCCGCTGCCAAGCCGGTTGCGACGCTCATACAGCGTCGGGCACGGTGTGATGATCTCGACGAAACTGAACCCCTTCTTGTTCATCGCCTCAGCCATCGACTGCGTGAGCTGGCGCACGTGGTAAGTCGTCCAGCGGGCCACGTAGACGGCACCGCAAGACTCAGCCAGGAACGGGAGGTTGAAGGGGCGCTCGCAGACTCCGTGGGGGGCGGTAGTGCCGACCGCATCGAGCGGAGTCGTGGGGCCAACCTGCCCGCCCGTCATGGCGTAGTTGAAGTTGTTCACGCAGATGACCGTGATGTCCGCGTTTCGCCGGGCAGCGTGAATAAAGTGGTTCCCCCCGATGGCGATCAGGTCTCCGTCCCCGCTGTACACCACCACCTTGAGTTCGGGGTTGCCCAGCTTTAGCCCGGTGGCGAACGGAATGGCCCGGCCGTGGGTGGTGTGGAACGAATCGAGGTTCAGGTACCCGGCCACACGACCCGTGCACCCGATTCCGGAGACGATGATCAGCTTGTCCAGGTCGATCCCACATTGATCGATGGCCCGGGTGAAGCAGTTCACCGTCGTTCCGATGCCGCACCCCGGGCACCAGAGGTGTGGGATACGATCGGTGCGCAGGTATTGCTCGATCGGGTTTTCCGTCGCGGCGATCGTGCTCATCGGGCCACCTCCACAATCGCGTTGTAGACCGTCTCCGGGTCGTGAACCGCTCCGCCGGCGTGCGGGACCGAGACGGTCTCACACTTACCCGCGGCGCAACGCTCCACCTCCAGCACCACCTGGCCCAGATTGATCTCGGGAACGACGAAGGCCTCGATCCGCCTGGCCAATCGGCGGATGTACTTCTCCGGAAACGGCCACACCACCACCAGCCGCAGATGCCCGACCTTGATGCCCTTCTCGCGCGCTTCGCGGATAGCGCGCATGCTGACACGGGAGCTAATCCCGTAGGTGACCACCACCACGTCGGCGTCCTCGATGCCGTCCTCGTAAAAGAAGCCGATCTTCTCGGCGTTTTTACGGATTTTGTCCGCCAGCCGCGTCACTAGCTGCTGCTGGCATCGGGCGTTCATCACCGGGTACCCCTTCTCATCGTGGGTCAATCCGGTAATGTGAAACCGGTACCCGTCGCCTGCCTTGGCGAACGCGGGCACCAGGTCGTCATCGGGCTTATACGGCAAATATTCGCCGGGCGGCAACGTGGTGTAACGCCGTGGCGTGATCGTGATCTGATCCCACGGGGGGATCACGACTTTCTCGGTCATGTGGCCCACGCTCTCATCCATCATGAACAGCACCGGTACGCGGTACTGCTCCGACAGGTTGAACGCGTGGATGACCAGATCGAAGCACTCCTGCGGGCTGTTGGGCGACAAGGCGATAATCTCGTAGTCGCCGTGCGAGCCCCACCGCGCCTGCATCATGTCCGCCTGTGCCGGCAGAGTGGGCAAACCGGTCGAGGGCCCGCCACGCTGCACGTTGATGAACACGCAGGGGACTTCGGTCATCGCCGCCAACCCGACGTGCTCCATCATCAGCGAGATGCCGGGCCCGGAGCTGACGGTCATGGCCTTGGCGCCGGCCCAGACGGCTCCCTGGATGGCGATGGAAGAGGCAATCTCGTCCTCCATCTGAAGGAAGGTGCCGCCCGTATCGAGGAATCGCCAAGCCAGCCTCTCCACCACCTCTGTGGATGGCGTGATGGGATATCCGGCGACGAAATTACAGCCCGCAGCGATCGCCCCTTCGGCAGCGGCATGGTCTCCATCAATATGGTGGGCGCCGGTGAGAACCCCATTGTTCTTGCCTGACACTTACGATTTACTCCTTCGTCGAATCCGGATCAGGAACGCGCGAGGCGTAGATGGCGAAATCCGGGCAGTACATGCCGCACAAGTCACAGGCGGCACATTTTTCCGCCGCGACCACCTCAGGGTAGTGGTAGCCCTTACTATTGAACTTGGCCGACATGGCCAGGACGTGTAACGGGCAGAACTCGACGCAAAACTCGCAGCCTTTGCACCGCTCGCTATCGATCGAGACGATGCCACGCGCTTTTTTGGGTGCTTTGGCCGCCTCTTGATCCTTATCGGTGGATGTTACCGAACCCGTTGTCATCGCCGAAACTCAGATCGCCACTTCAGAGCAAACATTGCGTTTCTTATTAGCAATCGCCGCGCCAGAAGACATTACTTGAGCGAAAAAGATCCCTGCCGGCCTATGTTTGCCGCGGCACCCCGCGCTTCCAGTGTCCTACACTTCACGATAACGGCGAAACAGCCCCCCGTGTTCAGTAAGGCGTAAATCCTTTGAACCGTGGGGTCGCGATTGTTGATCCCACAGGCACCTACAGCTCCCGGCAGACGAGCCGGACGACAATCCCCTGGATGGAGAAATCGCGCGAGCTGTCGATCAGAAGGGGCACGACCTGCGGGTTGTCGCCGCGAAGGATGACGATCCGCTCGCCGTTGCGCCATTCGACGCTGACCCGTTTGAGCGTCGGCTGGCCCTCGACGAGGCAGGCGCAGATCCGGCCCTGAACGTGCTCCGGCTCCACGTCGGGGCGGTAATGGACGAGAACGATGTCGCCGGGCTTCAACGTGGGTTCCATGCTGTCATAGGAGAGCCGCAGGCAGTAGTAGTCAGGCGACCACTGGTGACGCAATACGGGAAACATATCGAGCTGCTCTTGTGACTCGGCGGGCGGGCCGGCCGGGATCGAGCCCAGCAACCGAAGCTCGCGGGTCTCGAGCGGCTGGGGTGCGTCGTGGTCGCCGCCGCCGCCAATGAGCACGCTCTGGGGTAGGTTGAGCGCGACGGCCAGGGCATCGAGGGTACGTCGTCGCGGGCTCGCTTTGCCCCGCTCGATCTCTGAGATGTACCCCTGATTCACCCCGGCTGCGGCTGCAAGGGTCTCCTGCGTCAGTTTGAGCTCCTTCCTCCGACGACGGACGCGAGCGCCGATCGCCTCCTCGGCACGGGTCTCGATAATAGAAGGGCTACCCTTCATGCCAATATTATACAACGTGAACAATGATACGGCAATATTGAGGGTGGGGTGGGGTCTGGCGACCACCCTGACCTGGACTCAAGCTCACCAGCGTTCTCCGTACTTGGCGGTTCATACTTGCCCCTTTCTTGAAAACTGTCATTTGGAGTGAGTATGGCCGCCATATGAGCTTAGCACAATTCCAGTGGCACTTCGCGCGAAATCCTCTCTGGGCACCTTGGCCATGCCCCTGGAATATCGGATTCCGAAGGGCTGGAAAGTGACGGCGATCAGCGACGGCGGCGCGTGGGATGGCCAGACCCGCAAGGTCAAGTGGGGTTCGTTCCTCGAGGATCTGTCCCGCACGGCGACCTTCGAGGCACGCGGGCCTGCGGACGTGAGACGGGCAAGGGACTTCTCCGGAACCGTCTCGTTCGACGGCGTCAATTATCCGATCGTCGGCAAGTAGCGGGCGACCGGTACGGATCCCGGGCCGTGCGAGGCGATGATACGCGTGTGGTCGCCGAGGTCCGCCAGACACCGGGCGGCTCCGGACGCATCGAACGCAGCGTTGACAGGGGGCCACGCATTGCGGTAGGATTAAGGCCAGCGGCATCGTGTGCGCAGGGGGGGCCTGTGCATCGAGATTCGCGACCGCTCAGTGCGGCTACGGATCTCTGCGATGCGTTACGTTCCTTGAGAGGAGGACCGAGTCAGGAGATTCAAAGCTTCTTGTACGATCCTGATCGGGTTGGCGGTCGGTGTATGGACGGCTCAGAGCGCCAGTGGGCAGTGCCCCTGCGAGGGTGACGTAAATGACGACGGCGTGGTCAACGTCATCGACATCATAAGAGTCTTCGAGTGTGCGACCGGCGTGATTCCCCCGAACGACCCGGCCTGCGCGCTGGCTGACGTCAATTGCGACGGCGTCGTGGACACGTGTGACTTGGCCCGCGTCTACTGCTTTTTCATCGGGATGACGAACTGCTGCGAGACGACCGTTTGCGGCGCGTGCTGCAACGACGGTGCGAGTTTCCAGACACCGTGCATAGTCGTGTCGGAGTCGATGTGTGGGAGCGTCTTTTTCAACGGCACTTACAAAGGAAACGGATCCGATTGTGCTCCGTCACCGTGCGAGTGCATCACGGACGCGGATTGCGTGGATGAGGGCGGATGCAACACGGGCGTGTGCGGCGCCGATTTCGTGTGCGAGTATACTCCGTTCCCGGATGGGACGTTGTGCTCGGATGGTCAGTACTGCAACGGTGTTGAATCCTGCCAGGCCGGCGAGTGCACGCCGGGCACGCCCACGAACTGCGACGACGGCGTGGAGTGCACGATGGACACGTGTACCGAGCCGGCGGGCGAGTGCGTACACACTCCAAGCGAGTGCAACCATGACGGCGTGTGCGATGCTCCCTGCGAGACGCTCGAAAACTGCCCGGATGATTGCGCGTGTACCGCGACGCGCGATCTTTCGGACCCAGCGCTGTCGTACTGCCCGTCAACGCTCAAGACGATCCATATCGCCCTGCATGTGCCACCAGAGGCGTCTGCGATCGGTGTCGAGGATATGCCACCGGACGGCTGGACCGAGATCGACAACATCAGCGACGGCGGCGCCTACGACGCGGACCACCACAAGGTGAAGTGGGGACCGCTCTTCTCGCCGTACCCGGCGGAACTGACGTATGACGTTGTCGTGCCGGCCGTGGTCGAGGGCGTGCAGTGCTTCGTCGGCACCGTTTCCATCGACGGCCTCATCGAGGAGCCGGTCTGCGGCGACAACTGCATCGAGGAACTCTGCTGTGCGGCCATTCCCGCCGACGACGAGGCACCGGTCTGTGAGGGGTGCGCCGACTGCACGTGCGCTGCCTGCGGGGACGGACACGTCGAGATGTGCGAGATGATCGGCTACGCATGCGCCTGGAAAAGGGGCTGCAATGACGACCTTTCGGGGATGACCCGGGCCGCGTACATCTGGGTGAACGGCGAGTGCTACTGCTGGGATGAGGCCGTGCTGAATTGGTTCCCCATCGCCTGCGAGTCAGCCTCGCTGTGCTGCGAAGGCGGAGCTGCCGGCAAGGCCGCTGAGGCCACACCGTCGAGAGACATGGCGAAGCCCGGCCGGCCGGTTGCGCGTAGCGCCGTTTCGGCCTCCCGCGAAGCCCGCGGTGCGCGCCGCTCGATGCAGATCGCCATTGACATACAGGCACCCCCGGGCACCTCGGCCATGGCCCTGGAATATCGCATTCCGAAGGGCTGGAAGGTGACGGCGATCAGCGACGGCGGTGCGTGGGATGGTCAGACCCGCAAGGTCAAGTGGGGGCCGTTCCTAGAGGACCTGTCCCGCACGGTGACCTTCGAAGCACGCGGGCCTGCGGACGTGAGACGGGCTGGTGGACTCTCCGGGACCGTCTCGTTCGACGGCGTCAATTATCCGATCGTAGGCAAGTAGCGGGCGACCGATACGGTTCCCGGGCCGTGCGAGGCGATCGTACTCGTGCGACTCCGGAACCTGTTGGACGAGAAGCTGCCTTTTTCCCACCGAGGGGAGGGGATCATGCGTGCAGATAGAGAGCAAGGCGGTCGTACCATGATCATCGCCGTCTCCGGTGTCTTGGTGTGGACCTCTGCGGCCGCATCGGTCTTTGCGGAGGGGGCAACACGGAGCCTGGAGGACTATACAGAGCCGGCCGTGACGTTCACCGTTTCGATTGTGATCGATCCGCCGCCGGATACGATGGCCGTGGGGCTCGAGGACTCACCGCCCGCCGGCTGGACGCAGATCGACAACATCACCGACGGCGGCGTGTACGACGCCGAGACTCACAAGGTCAAGTGGGGCCCGTTCTTCACGCCGTTTCCGGGGCAAGTTTCGTACGATCTGCTGCCGCCGGAGGAGGTGACCGACGACGATTGCTTCGTCGGGACCATTTCGTTCGATGGTTTCGATGAGCCCATCCAGGGTGACGACTGTCTCCACGGCCCGATTCCGACCGTCTCGACGTGGGGCCTGGCAGTGATGACGCTTCTCACGCTGTCCGCCGGCACGATCGTACTCATGCGCCGCCGGGTGGCCGCGACGTAAGGCGGCCCTATCGGGTTTCGACTTCGCGGTTCAGCGTTTGCCGCCCCCCAGGCAGGTATCCGTGCTTGTAAGCCCTCAGTGTCGCGGCGTTCGCGGAACGCCCTACAGACGTCGTCCGTCGTCGGTGCTCAGTCGTCAGCTGTTTGCGAGTTCAGCCAGAAGAGCCACCAGGTACTTCCAGGATTCCTGGATGACGGGCGGCATGCTTGCCGCAGGCGAGCATGATCTCAACGTTGAGCATGTCCGCGCTTCGCCCGGACATGCTACCCACCGCTCCCTGACGGTCGCAGTTCTGATCGGGCGTACCCATCCCGCCGAAAGTGTCACGCGCCCGGGTGGGGTGGAGCGGACGGTACCTTGTTGACAGCAAACGCGTGCACGCTACGATGATGAGGTTATGTATCGAAGCCTTGTTTTCCTGTTCTGCGGGGTCGTTGGTGGTCCGGGCGGCGGGGGGATTCTAGCTGTGCCCAAGGCTGACGTTGGCACAGCGTCGTCGTGGGCGTTGGATTTCAAGTTCCACGATCCGCAGCGGATCACGCTCCGGTTCCCGGGCGATGCGCATCTGACCACCTTCTGGTACATGGTCTATGAGGTGACCAACCACACGGGTGAGGATCGGGGATTCTACCCCTCCTTCCACCTGGTGACGGACACCCTTCAGGTTGTCGAGGGGGGTGCCGATGTCAACCCGAGTGTGTATGATGCCATCGCCGCACGGCACAAGGACGAATTTCCGTTCCTGGCCCCGCCGCCGAAGGTGACCGGCCTGCTCTTGCAGGGCGAGGAGAATGCACGAGCGTCGGTGGCTGTGTTCCGGATGTTCGACAGCAAAGCGAATGGCTTTACGGTGTATGTGAGCGGGTTGTCGGGCGAGATTCGCCGCATCCGCAATCCAGGCTTCGACCCGAGCCGGAAGGAGTCGGAGAGCAACCTGCGGTTTTTCGTTCTTCGTCGCACCCTGGCGATCACCTATGACCTTCCGGGTGATCCCAACACGCAGAGTCGAGCTGTCCCAATCCGGCGCACCAGGACCTGGGTGATGCGTTAGGCGGTTGCTCAAAGCGCAAGACGGATTGATCGCGGGCGGTCACGAAGCCCGATCAAGCAGAGGAGTAGACGGTTATGGCACACAAGAAGGGGCAGGGTTCCTCGCGGAACGGGCGCGACAGCAACCCGCAGTATCGCGGCATCAAGCGCTTCGCCGGTCAGTCGGTCACGGTCGGTACGATCATCGTCCGGCAGTGCGGCACACCGCATCTTCCAGGCTACCACGTGCGTCGCGGGCGCGACGATACCTTATTCGCACTGACTGACGGCATTGTCCGGTTCCGCGGGCGAAAGGTCGATGTCGTGCCGAAGTCAAACTAGCGCCCGTCACCGGATGAGCTTTCGTGCAGAGGGTGGTTGCTTCGACCGTCCTCTTTTTTGTTGGTGCTGTGGTGATCCTTCGCATGCTCGCTGATCAGACCGAGATCTATGTCCGCGCAGGCAAGGGGGGCGATGGCTGTGTGAGTTTTCGCCGGGAGAAGTTCGTGCCCAAGGGGGGACCAAACGGTGGCGACGGCGGGGACGGTGGGGGTGTGTACGCGGTGGCCACCCCTGGCGTCGAAACGCTGCTGGATTTTAAGGGCTGTCACCATTGGATCGCGAGGAACGGACAGCCAGGCCAGGGCAAGAACATGACCGGGCGTCATGGGGAGGATCTCGTTCTCAAGCTTCCGCTCGGAACGCTCATCCATGATCGCGATACCGGCATCCTCATCAAGGATCTCTCCACCTTCAATAAATCTGTCTGCATCGCACAGGGCGGGAAGGGCGGGCGCGGCAACGCGCGCTTTGCCCGGCCGGACCATCAGACGCCGCGTGAGCATGAGCCGGGGACGCCCGGTCAGGAGCGTTGGCTGCGGTTGGAGTTGAAGCTCATCGCGGACGTAGGCATCGTCGGGTTGCCGAACGCGGGCAAGAGCACATTGCTGTCCCTCCTCTCGAAGGCCAGGCCGAAGATCGCCGACTATCCCTTCACGACACTCAAGCCCCACCTGGGGATCGCGGAGCTGTCCGATCACCGCCGGTTCGTCATCGCGGACATCCCGGGGCTCATCGGGGGAGCGCACGAGGGCGCCGGTCTGGGCGACGCTTTTTTGAAACACATTGAGCGAACGCGGGTCATCCTCCATCTCGTCGACGTTGGTTCTGAATATGCCCCGATGCCTCCCCTCGACGCTTACCATACCATTCGGGCGGAACTAACGAAGTACAGTTCGGGATTGGCTGCCAAGGAAGAGATCGTCGCTGCAAACAAGATCGACCTGACGGGCGGCGAGAAAGCCGCACGTGAGTTCGCCGAAGCCATTGCCAGGGAAGTCTTGCCCATAAGCGCGGTCAGCGGTAAAGGAGTGCATGGTCTCCTGGAGGCCGTTTGGACCCTCTTACGTCGTACGAAGGAGGCCCCGACCGAAGAACATCCGACGCGTCGACCGCCTCATTTGGAATCGCCATGATTCGCCAACCATCCCCCTACCGAGCGAACGCCCCAGTCGTTGTCATCGACATTGGGAATACCTTTACGGGTATCGCGACCTGGTGGAAGGGCGATCTCAAGACGCCCTTGTCCGTACCCACGGATGACGAGCGGGCGTTTGCAGAGGCTTTTGCCGCTCATACCGACGCGGCGCCGAAGGGCCGGCCCGCGGCGGTCGTGATCGGATCCGTCGTTCCCACGGCACTTGAGCACGCACGCACGTACGTGGCTAAGAGACGGGAGCAAGATGCACTGGTCATCGGGGAGACGATCCCCTTGCCGATCGACGTCGATGTCACGGATACCAGGGCGATCGGTGTCGACCGTGTCTGTGCGGCGGCAGCGGTGTATGACAAGCTTCAAACCGGGTGTACTGTTATCGACTTCGGAACAGCCGTGACGATCGATCTCATCGACGACGCGGGTACGCTTCTCGGTGGGGCCATCTTGCCCGGTCTGAAGATGCAGTTGCATGCGCTGCACGAGCACACGGCTGTGCTTCCTGAGGTGGAGCCCGCTATGCCGGAGTTGCCGTATGGCCGAAGCACGACCGAGGCGATACAGACCGGCGTGTGCCGAGGCCTGGCCGGTGCGGTGCGAGCGTTGGTGGAAGCCTATGCCGAATACCTTAACCGCTGGCCGCAAGTCGTCGCCACAGGGGGGGACCTGGCCTTTATCGCGCCCTACTGCGACTTCCTGGATGCACAAGTGCAGCATTTGACGCTGCGCGGGATTGGGGTGGCCTACGCCAAACACCTGAAGGACAGGGGTGCGTGACCGAAGCTCGCCCGAACCGGTCGTTTGTCTTGACCCCTCCGGGTGCCGGAGCGATCGGCGTCGTTCGGGTGATGGGGCCGGATGCGCTTTCTATAATCAGCAAGCTGTTTCGCCCAGCGAGCCGCGGGCTTCAGCCCGCGCGGACATCCGCG
>JBARRC010000390.1:0-13070 GCA_049644045.1 Phycisphaerae bacterium | reverse complement strand
GACGACACGGCGAACCGGATCGTGCTTGCTTCGGCGCGCTGCGGACCGCGCCGGTTCCATACCAGGACGCGCTGCCTGACACCCACCGACCAAGACCACGGCCATCAACCCGCATACCCACGCGATCGCTCCCCAACTCCGACGCGACACACGGGTTGAAAACCCGTGCCACACTTTCGATGCACGTCGCACGTTTTGGTTTGCCTCCTCGTTAAGAGCCTATCCCAAAACTGGTTTACTAATGCTTCTGGTCGGCTGGAAAGCCGGTCCCACAAAGGTTTTGGGACAGGCTCTAACCGGTGTCCGGCTCGTTGTTGCGCACAATCTTTGGTCCGTAGACCGGCTGCTCAATCGTAGTCGTTTGGGTCGGACGCGAGATCACAGGACCATACGTCTTGGGCTCAGGTCTGGGGCCGAAGAGATCGCGCTCGTCGGGGCGCTGCTTGGGTTTCTCGTCCGGACCGACAGGCCCCGGCCACTCCTTATCCACCGGCCCCAATAAGTCCTCGTCCGGCGTAATGCGCAGACCTTCCAGCAGCGGATGATGATAGAGCGGTCGCGACTCGATGTACTTGTCGCGCTGCTCGACCGACATTTGACGCACGTCCACGTCGGTGCGGACTACGTCGACCGTCATGGCGATCATCAGCTCCTTCTTCGTCTCCGAAACGCTTGTGGAACGGAAAAGCACCCCGATCAGCGGCAAATCGCCCAGGATCGGAACCTTGTTCTCCCCCTCCGACTTACGGGTGGTGATCAATCCGCCGATGACGACCGTTTCACCGTCGCGAACGGTCACGTTCGTGTCCACCTCGCGTGTCTGGAAGACCGGCGAGGACACGCCCTCCGTAAGCTGGATGTTCTCACCGGCGAAGCTGGATATCTCCTGCTTCAGTTCGATCGTCACATAGCCGTCGGGGCTGATATGCGGCGTCGCGGTGAGCACGATGCCGACGTCCTCATAGCTTACCTGGGACTGTGTCTGACCCGTGTTGCTCAAACCGGCGACGGCGACGAACGGCACGCTGTCGGCCACCGTGATGCTCCCCTCCTCGCCGTTGCGAACCATCAGGATCGGGCGGGACAGCACTTCCAGCCGGCTGTTCTGTTGAAGCGCGTGAAGCAGGAAGCTGAAGTCCTCTCCGTTGATCGTGAAGCCAAACCCACCCATGCCGAGTCCGGCCGCACCCAGGTCCGTCCCGATCACATAGTCAAAGTTGCTGCCCTGAACGATGCCGTTGGGTCCGACGATCGCCTCTTCGGAAAACTGCAGGTCCTGGCCGGCGAACTCCATACCGAACTCGAGGCTGTGCGTGAGCGCCACCTCCGCGATGAGCACCGAGATCATGACCTGCGGCTCGGGTCGATCCAGTTCCCGGATCATGTCCATGGTAGCCTGATAGTTCTGGCGGCTCGTACCGACGATCAGGCTGCGCCCCCCCTCCTCTTCGCTGCCGACCGCTTCGACCGACACCTGCCGCTCCATCCGGCGGAACACCGCCTCCTCGTCGTCAACCTCGCCAAGGACATCCTGCTCCTGCTGATTGAAGTTCTGTACGGCAGTGGCGATCTGATCCGGCTCCACATACTTGGTCTGCATGACCTCCACGACCCGGTCTTCCGCCTCCTGCGAATCGAGGAAGCGCACCAACTCCTCGACCATGCGGAGGTCGACTTCGGCCCCGGCCGTAATCAGCGTATTCGTCCGGGGGTCGGCCGCGAAACGAAGCTCCTGCCCCACGCTGGCGACGTCGAACTCATCAATCGTATCGCCGAAGACCAACTGGTTTTGCGTCTCACCATCTCCGCCTTCGGTCTGGAAGATTTCCGTAAGCTGCTCGGTCATGGTCTTGGCGTCGCTGTTGATCAGTGGGAACAGACGAATCTCCGATCGGATCGGGCGGACCGTGTCGAAATCGCGGATCATGGCCTCGAGCATGTTCATGCTGTCCACCGGCGCCATGACCATCAGCGAGTTCGTGCGCGGATCAGGCTCGATGCGTATATCCTGGCGAAGCAGCTTGCGCACGGCCTCAGAACCGTCCGGGCGCTTCTGCATGAACGAAACGATCAGCGCCTGCTCATCGTCACCGCCGCCCCCCTCTCCGACCAGGGTCTGCTCCAACAGTTGAGCGAAATCCTCCGCCAACGCCTGTTTGAGCTGGATGACCTTGATCATCATTTCCACCGTTGGCGTTGCGGTATCCAGACGGGCGACAACCTCTTGGATGTTCATCATCTGAGAAGGTGACGCCCACACGATGATGGAGTTCGTGCGTTCATCCGCCTCGGTGGCAATCGCATCGGCGCGGCCGCTTGATCCTTCGGCCTGCGATTGAAAGAGGCTTTCGAGCTTCTCCGCAACCGTAGCAGCCCTGGCCATCTTCAACGGGAAGATCTCGAAGTATCGCGCGATGTTCGACGGCCTGTCCAGAAGACCCAACAGCTCAACCATGATCTCGTGGTCGTCACGCGATGCGCTGGTGATCAGGCTGTTGGACGATTCCTCCGCCATAATCACGATCGGCGTGCGCGAGATTTCCGTCCCCTCTTCGCGCGAATCGAACAGCTCCTGCACCCGCTCCGCGAGCTGGCCGGCCGAGGCGTGTCGCAGGGCGTACACCTTGAAGACCGCCGTCAGCGGCCCCGCCTCAACGTCCAGGCGCTTCAAAAGGTCCACCACTCGTTCCATCGTGTCGCGTGTCGCAGCCACCACCAGCGCGTTGCTGCGCGGGTCGGGCATGATCGTCGGGGCCTCGAACGATTCCGACTGGCCCGCCATGCCCGAAAACAGCTCATCGAGCATGTCGGCGACCACGGCTGCGTCCGCGTACTCGAGTTTGAAGAGTCTCGTATCGTCGATCAGCGGCTGGGACTCCAGCGTCTCGACCAACTGCTTGATCTCCTCGTAATCCTCGATGCTGGAAGCGATGACCAATGAGTTGCTCCGCTCATCGACCACAATAATAGGCGAATCCTCCAGCAGCTCCTGTTCACTGCGAAGATCGGCTTTACGCTTCCATAGTTCTTCGATCTTCTTTTGCAGGTCGATGGCCGAGAGTCGCTCGCACTTGACGATCCGAATCTGGTCAAAGAGCCTCACCGGTCTGGTGTCGAGTTGCTGCGCAATCCTCAGAATCTCCTCATAATTCTCCTCCGAAGCGGAAACGATCAGCGAGTTACTGCGGATGTCGACGCTCAAAAAGACGCGCTCGCGTTCCAGCGCCGCCCGGCCCGTGTCGGTGGCCTCCAGCGCCTCGAACCGCTGGTCGAGCAGTTCCTGGGCGATTTTCGCGATCTGCGAGGCGTCCGTATGTTCGAGCGGTATGAGCCGAAGCGGGAACTTCAGCGCCGTGGCCGGCCGATCCAACTCGCCGATCACCTTCGTGACGAGTGCCAGGTGCTCTTCACGACCTGAAACAACCAGCGTGTTGCTGCGCACATCTGCGGCAATACCCACGGGATACACCAACGCCCGTCCGAAAACGGTGTCCGGCACGGCGTTCTGCCCGGCCCCGTCCGGGTCTTCGGGAAGCTCCTTACCCTTGTCGAACATCTCCTTGAGCAGGTCGCCGATCGTTTCCGCGTCGGCGAATCGAAGCGGGAAGAACTTCACGTCGAAGTCCGCGGCCATCGGCACGCCGTCGAGCAACCGGATCAACTCGGACATCGGGCCGACGTTCTCTTCGACCGTCGCCACAATGAGACTGTTGGTACCCTCATCCGCGATGATGCGCGTTGGTTTTTGAAGATCGATCGGCGGAAGTTCGAGTATTTCGCCGGAAGGAAGCGCCTGGCTGATCTGCAATCGATAGATCATTTCTTCAGCCGCTTCGCTGCCTTCCTCCGACTTGAGCAACTCCTCGATCGTGTCGCCCAACTCGTTTGCCTTCGAATGGATCAGCGGGAAGAGCGTCAGCTTCACCTCGCCCCAGCCCTTTACGGGCTCAACGTCAAGCCCGTTCAACAACGCCTGGACCTTTTCGCGCTCGGATGGGGGAGCGAGAACCATAATCGTGTTGCTGGCGTCATTGGGGATGATCTGAATGTCCCCGCTCGCGCCCTGTTTCTCCCGCAGTTTGGTGACGATTTCCTCTAGCTGCTCTGCCACGTTGCTGGCCTTGCGATACTTGATCGCGAACACGATCTGCTCGGGCTGCGGCAGCGCTTCCTCGATCGAATCCAACTGCTTGATCAAATCGGCTGCAACTTCCACGTGTTGCGGAAGGGCGGAGACGAGCACGATGTTCGACGACAGTGCGGTCACTGTAACTTCGTATTCCGACCGCTGCTCGGGCTCGAAGAATACGTCTTTGAGCACTTCCTCGACGGTGCTCGCAATGTCATTGGCGTCCCGCTCGGTGACGGTAACGACGCGGAGCTCCTTCTGCACAGTGGCCGGTCGATCCAGTTCGCCAACTACCTGTGTGACGAGCACCAGATGCTCCTGGCGGCCCGAGACAATAAGCGTATTGCTGCGCGCGTCCGTGGAGATATTCACGGGGTACACCAGTGCCTGCCCGACGACACTGTCCGGAACGGCGCCCTGCCCGCTCCCGTCGGGATCCTGGGTCAACTTCTCCCCGGCGTCGAACATTTCCTTGAGCAGCTTCCCGACTTTTTCCGCATCCGCGTACTGAAGCGGGAAGAGCTTGACGCCGACATCCTCGGCCATCGGCACACCGTCGAGCAAACGGATCAGTTCGCCCACCGGAACGACGTTCTCCTCGACCGTAGCCACGATCAGGCTGTTGGTGCCCTCGTCGGAAAGGATGCGCGTCGGCTTTTGGAGGTCGATTGGCGGAAGCTCAGTAATCTCACCGGTTGCAGGATCCGCCTTGCTGACCTGGAGACGATAGATCATCTCCTCCGCCGCTTCCCGCTCCTTCTTCGAGGTGAGCAACTCCGCGATGGTCTTCTGCATCTCGCTGGCCTTTGAATGAAGCAGCGGGAAGAGTGTCAGCTTCACCTCGCCCCAGCCCTTCACCGGCTCAACGTCGATTTCGCTCAGCAGGCTTTGGATCTTCTCGCGCTCCGACTCGGGGGCCAAGACCATGATCGTATTGTTGGCGTCGTTCGGGATGATCTGCAGCTCGCCCTTGGCTCCGGTCGCGCCTTGCTTTTCGCGAATCTTGCCGATGATCTCCGTGAGCTGCTCAGCCACTTCACTGGCCCTGCGATGCTTGATCGGAAACACAAGCTGCTCGGACGGCGGCAGCTCTATGTCCTCCGTCTCATCCACCTGCTTAATCAGGTCGGTGATAAAATCGATTTGCTTCGGGAGAGCTGAAACAAGCAGGATGCGCGACGACAAAGCAGTGATCGAGAGCTCGTATTCAGGCCGCTGGTTGGGGTCTGCAAAGATCTGCTGAAGCGGCTTTTCGAGACTACTGGCGATGTCCTTCGCATCCTTTTCGGTAATGGTGACGACACGTAGCTCTTTTTGCTTGGTGGTCTGTTCGAGAATCGTCACCAACAGCTCGATGACCTTAAGATCATCCTCATTGCCGCGGAGGATCAATTGATCCCCCACGACTTCCACGTCCAGCTCGGCGCCGGACAGATTCAGCAGCGCCGGGTCCAGTCCTGCAAGGATTTGCTGCACGCGATCCGGTTGATCCGTTACAGCGCCCTCATCTTGCGCATCCGGCGCCTCGGCAACAGCGTCATCGGCGCTCTGCGCACAGGCAGGTCGGTTCGTTGCCACCATACTGACAACAAACAAACCACACCACAGAACAGGGAGCATCCTGCTAAACCACGTTTCATCAATCCGTTGCTTCATGCGCATGATCCTTGCCCCTTTATGACCGGGCTTTCATCCATGGCCCGGTGGACTCCAGTCACTTTGACGGCCAGCGCCTTTTGCGCTCCTCCGCCCCCTCCTCCGTTCACATTAGCAGGGACGACGGTTATGCCTCCGTCGGCTCCGCGTGTTGTACCCGTAAATCCCATGCCGGTGCCAGAAAAAAATCCACGTTGACGCCGGCTTCTCACAGTGACAGCACTATCAACCGCGCGGTCGGCGTGAGCTTCCGCTGGTGCGGCTACTGCCGCTCCTGCTGGTGCCCCGCCTCGACCGGGTTTTGGTTGATGACTCCTCGCCCTTCAACTGTGCGATCAGCCGCTCGATCTCGTCTGCGGGGATTTTGCCGAGGCTGAGGATCTTGACGGCCTTGCCGCTCGGTCCCATGGCCACGAGCGCATGCGCCAACTCTTCCGTCTCGTCAAACAGGCTTTGATCGCCTGACACGATCAGCGAACTCGTCCGCGTGTCCGGCGTGATGGTGATGTTCGCGCCCTCCCGGCCACGCCCCTTCCCCGCTCGTGCACGGGCACCTTCGTTGATGGCCTGCTCCACCTTTTCCGCCAGGTCGGTCACGTTGATCCCGGTCGCGACCTGGATGAGGCGGAAGTTCGTCCCAGCAGCCTGCTCTTCCGTATCCAACTGCTCGACCACGGCCTGGATCGACGCGAAATCAGTCGGGCTCGCCCGCACAATCAGGAAGTTCCCCGCCTCGTTACCCATAATGACCGCCGGTTGCTGACCACGCCTTCCGCCGCCGCGCTGTTCGGCGAACATATCTTGAATAGTCGGAAGGACCTGCCCGACGCTGGCGTGCGTAAGCCGGATGATTTGCGGAACGCTGCCCTTCTCACCCGCGACATCCAGTTCGGCGATCTTGGCTTCGAGGCGATCGACTTCTTCCTTGTCGCCGCTGATAACCAGGGCGTTGCTCTGGCTCAGTACGCTGATGCGCACGTCGCCTGCTAAATCGGCCCCGCGCCCGCCTCGCCCGCCCGGCTTCTTAAGCCACTCCTGCACGGCCGTCTGCATCTCGCTCGCATCACTGTAGAGCAGTGACACGACGCGGACCTCCTCGCCGACCATCGTATCTTCGCGGTCGAGTTCGGCGACGACCTCCTGAATCTCGGCGAAGTCCTCCGCGCCACACTTGACCAAAACGGCCTTCGACCCCTGCAGCGCGGCAACCGTAATGGGCTGTGCCTGCTGACCCTGTCGCCGCGGCGCGGAGCGAATGAAGATATCGGTCAGTGTCCGTGACACGGACTCGGCATCAGCGTTATTGAGATTGATGACGTGGACCTCGTGTTGCTGGCCCTCCTCGGTATCGAGATTCTCAATCAGTTCCTCGACACGCTTCATGTTCTCCGGCGAGGCGGAAACGATCACCGACCGCACACCGTACTCGGGCACGGCCGTAACCTGATCGCGCGGGTTGCGGCTTTGCGCGCGGAACAGCTTGTTAATTGCCTCTTGGACGTTCCACGGCTCGGCGTAGGTCAGCTTGATGCTCTTTATCTGCCGCTGGCGTTCGGCCTCGGGTTCCACGTCAAGCGATTTAATGAGCTTAGTCAACTCGTCCATCTCGACCTGGTTAGCCAGGATGAGCAGCGAGTTGGTCGCCGGCTCGGGTGTAATCTGCACGGGTTGATCGCCTCGCCGCGTGGACCGCCGGCCGCGGTAGACGTCCTGAAGCGCCTTCGCGACGTCCTCGGCGTTCGCGTTTTCCAGCTTGTAGGTGTGGAGTTCCTTGGCGAAATTCGACTCAACGTCCACCTTCTCGATAAACGCCTCTATGACAACGTGGTTTTTTGCCGAGGCCGTGACGATCACGGACTGCGTGGCCCCCTCCACGGCCGAAGTTACCTGCTCCGACGGGCTTGGCTGCGACCGCCGATCCCAGCGAAACATGTTCAAAACGACCGCGTTCACACTTCCAGGGTCCGCATAGCGCAGCGGATAGACCTCCGTAATACGCTCGGTCTCGAGCGAAAGCTCTACATCGAGAATCGCCAGCAGCTCGTTGACCTCCGTCAACTCCTCATCATTCAAGTTCGCAACGATCGAGTTGGTCTTGGGATCGGCGATGAACGCCGGACCGGGGTCACCGCGCACGCGGCGAGCACCTCTGAACACCTGGGTGAACTGGTTGGCCACCTCGGCGGCACTGAGGTATTCCAGCTTGAGTATGTGCCGCTTTCGCTGGTGCGTCGCAAGCGTCTCGTCGTCCAGCCCGTCGATCAACTCTTGAACGATCAGATGGTTGGCCTGACTGGCGGTGACCACCACCGATTGCGTCGCGCTCTCCGCCACGGCGTTGACCACATCGCGGGCGGCGACGCTGCGGCTGCGCCCGGCGCTCTGCGTCCGCGCCCGTGCCCACTGGGTGATGATGTTCACGACCGCGTTCGGGTCGGCATATTTGAGCGGGTAAATCTCCATCGTGGTGGCGCTGGTAACAGCCACATCCTCCCTGTCAAGCTCCGCGATACGGGCTTTAACAAGAGCCATGTTCTCCTTGCTCGCTTGGACGATGATCTGTTTGGTGTTGACATCCGGCGTGACGGCCACCGTGAATTCAATCGGCGAGATGTTCCTTTCGCGGAGAGCGCTGAAGGCGCGTTTTTTGTCCTCAAAAAACCTGTTGATGGATTCCGCCACCGCCTCGGGCTGGGCGAATTCCAGCCGGAAGGTCTCGGTCAATAGCTGCGGCAGCGTTTGCTCTTCCAGCGGGTCGATGAACTCCTTCTGGATCTCGTCGATCTGCTCCTGCGTCCCGCGCACGATCAGCATGTTCATCGCACGGTTTGCCTCAGCCTGTGGCGGCTGTTCAGTAGTAGTAGATCCCCTGCCCCTGGTATTGTCCCTCCAAAGCCGGTTGATGTTCTGCGCTACCTCCTGGGCGTTGGCGTTCTTCAGTACGATCATCAAAAACCCCGGCGGGCTCGCAGCGTTGGCGGGGTTGTCGATCTTCGCGAGGTTTTCTTCGAGAAAACCGAACACGACCGGCCCGCCCAGTGCGATGAGCGAATTCGTCTTTTCGTCCACCTCGACGCTGAACGGCTCGACGTTCGCGTTACGTCCCAGGAGCCGCATGTAATCGGTCATTAGCTTGGTCATCAGCGCGTGGACCTGTTTCGCGTCGGCGTATTGAAGCGGATAGATTCTGAACTCGAAGCCGATGTCGCTTCTATCAAGGGTACTCGCCAGCGACTCGATCTCGGCGAACATCTCGTCATCAGCTACGACGAACAAACGCTTGGTCGGGTCGTGTGAGGTGATGGAGAATCGCGTCGTCCCCGTAGCAGCACCTTTCCGCCCGCGCCCGCCGCGCGTACCGCCTCCATAAGCTGCCTCGATCGCTTCGGCCACTTTGCTGGGCGTGGCGTGCTCGAGCTCGACGACACGCACGGTCGTCTTGACCGAAGCCTCCACTTCGAGCTTGTCGATCGTCTCGAAAATCTGCTCGCGCAAGCTCTGCGGCGCACTGAAAATGAGCATACGCCCGGCTTCCTCACCGATGAACTTCGCAACCGCGCCGGTTGACGGAGTACTTCGACCTTGTCCTTTCAGTGCTCTGTGGCTGGTGCCCGCGCGGCCGCCACCGAACATCTGCGAAAGAGTATCTGCCACGACGTTGGCATCGGCGTGCTTGAGCGTGACGTGCTCCCATTGATCCTGTTCGCTGCTGACGTCGAGACGCTCGATCAGCCCGTCAATCTCCTCGATTTGCTCGGCTGTCGCCAGCACGGTCAAGAGGTTCAGCCGCGGGTAGGGCACGAAGCTCGGCGTGTTGAGGCTTCCCCCCTTCGCCGGCGCGGCGCCGGCCTTGGCACGTTTCCCTACTTTGCGGGGCCCACTCTCCTCCTCGAAGTGGCTGGCGAGGTAGTCCGCCACCTCCTCGACCTGGGCGTGCTTAAGCTCGTAATACTTGGTGACCCGCTCGGAAATCTCCCCGCTTTCGAGTTGTTCAATGAGGTCGCCGATAAGGTCAAGCGCGACCTTCGGGGCCATGGCCACGATCGTGTTCGCCGCCTCGTTGCTCCACAACTTGATATCCGACGGATCAATACCGAGCATGCCGGAACCGGTGGTCGTCTCTTGCATGATCGTCCGTGGGAGGCGAGCCCTGGTGGTGGCACCGCTTTGGCTCGGGGTCCGCGCCCCGCCTCGCCCGCGCTGCGGTGTACTCGCCCTTGCACTGGGCTGCTGGTCAAGACCGAGTATATCCTTAAGGACCTCCTCCACCTCGGTTGCGTTCAGTTTCTCCAGCTTGAAGGTTCTCATTTCGCTGTCGATCGGCTGAGGTTGATCGATCGTGGCGAGTAGATCGATAATGGCCGGGTATTGGCTGGTGTCCGCGCGAAGGATCAACGTTCGGTCGCGCGGGTTGGGATAGACGCGCACAGCCGTGGGCGGGAGTTGCGGTACATTCACCTGTTGCTGTTGCTGCCTCCCCTGCTGTCCCGGTCTTTGTGGTTGACCGGGCTGCTGACCCTGCTCCTGTTGACCTTTCTGCGGTTGTTGGCGCCGCTGCTGCTGCTGGCGGAGAGCCTGCTGCTGTTGCCGCTGCGCCGCCGCGACTGTTTGGCGCTGTTGCCGCGTCGCATTGAACATCTCCTCGAGGATGTTCGCCGCAGCGTGCACGTCGATATACTTGACCCGGTAGATGCGGATGTCGGGCGGGACGCGAAACTCCTTAAGCTCCTCTTCCAGTTCATCCACCCAGTTCTCGACCTTGTCCACAACGCCGGCGGGACCTTCCACGACGATAACGTCCTTCTCGTCGTCGTATTCAATCCTCAGCTCGGCACCGCTGGGAAGCTCGCCGGTGCCGCCCAGACGCCCGAACTTCGTTCCCGCGGTCGAGGAATCCTGCACCTCACCGGGCGAGGATTCGAGCAGCGACATCGCGGTCGCGCGGAGCATATCGTCGGAGGTCTCAAGGGGGGCGTCCTCCACGGTCGGTTCATCGTCGACCAATTCCTCCTCGCTTAGCTCGTCCTCAGCCGGTTCGTCTTCAACCGGCTCCTCCTCGACCGGCGGCGGGAGGTCATCCGGATCGTGCTGCGGCTCTTCTTCGTCGGGCTCCTGCTGCCCCACAACACTTGCGAGCACCTGGTCCGTCATCCGGGTCAGCGCAAGCGGAAGCACGCATGGATTCCCGTTCGCAGGCTTCAGCGGGCGCACCCGTTCGAGCGGCTCCTCCCGCTCACCGGGGGAAAGATTCTTCAACACAATCTTCACATCGGGGTGAGAGAGCTGCAACAGGAGTGCCGCCTTTTCGGCACTGAGACCAGCCGGCGGTTTGAACGACCTGCGGACGAACTTGCTGTCTTCCTCGTCGAGCTTGTCGATGTGCGTTCGGACGATCTCCTCGATCTCCGGAAAACGATCCTCGTGCGGGTAGCAGACGATCAGATAGTCTCCCCACAATGCGGATTCCACCTTGGGCACCTCATCGCGGGGATGCCACATCTGGTCAAGAAACGCCTGCAGCTCGAACTCCGCGTCGAACGCATCTGCGTACTGAAGCTCGTACGTGAAGCACGGCACCTGCGCAGTTTTGAACACCGCCTCCTCGGTGTCGAACTGAGCGACGAGTTTGTCGATCTGCGCGATCTTCGCCTGGGGTGCGGCGACGATCATCGTGTCGGCGACCAGATCGGCCTGGATATAGACGTCCTGACCGGTCCAGGTCTTGCTGAGGGCGAATTCATCTTCCTCGAGCGCCGGCTCCGCACCCTTCCGCGGTCGGGACCACTGCTTGGGACTCTGCTTCGGAGGCGTGTCCACCACGTTCAGGATGAGATCCGCCAGCTTGCCGATGTCGGCATGCACGATCTCGTAGACCTTGATGATCCGGCCGGGCGTCGACATGGCGTCAAGCTGTTCGATCCACTCGGTGGCCTGCTCGACATCCTCTCGCGGGCCGTGCAGCACCACCGCCCCGCCGCCGGGCGCTTCCACGATGGACAGTGTCGCCGGCTCGCTCACCGTCGTTGGCGCCGCACCCTTCTTCGACGTCCTTCGAGAGACCCTCCGCGGCGGAGCACCCCTCATCTCCTTAATGGCGCCGACCATCTCAGTGGGGTCGGCGTTGAGCAGTTCGACGGTGCGGAAGATCGGCTCCTCGTCACCGCCCGCCTTGTCAAAGTCGGCGACGAGCTTCCGCGCCTCGTCTATGATCCCCTGCGGCGCCGCGATTACGATCCGGCTGTTTCGCGTGTCCGCTGCAATGTGATAGCGGTCGCTGGTATCACCGGTCTTCGCGCCCCGCCCCCTGCGGCCGGGCTTGGAAGGACCACCGGCGTCCTCCCCCGTCTGATCCAGCTCGCCGGTCTCCACCATCTGGTCCACCTGCATGTCCAGAAGCGGCGTGATCTGTTCGACCAGTTCAACCGGATCGGCAAACGCGACATCGATGTACGCCACCACGATGGGATCCAACTCGACCTCACTGCGGAGCACTTCGAGAAACCGCTCGATCTCCGGAAACGTCTCGGGGGGTGCAATGACGATCAGCCTGCCGGCGCGCGGCTGCGGAATAAACCGCGGCGCCCCGGACATTCCGGGTTTCGCGCCGCCCTTCCCCATTCTAGCGGGCTGTGGAGTACCTGAAATCGCGGAGGACACGGTGTCCGCCAATCCCGCGATGTCGGTGCCCGGTGCGAAATCTTCGTAAACCCTCAGTTCGGTGGTCACCTCCTCCACATCAAACTCGGCGATCAGAGCAGCCACCTCCGCCATCTTCTCCGGCGTCGTGCGGACGATCAGATGGTTCCCCAACTCGACAACCGTCAGCTCGGGAAGGATCGTCGCCGCCACTTTCGATGCCGCCCCCTTGGCATCCGGTCGAGGTCGCCGACGTGATGGCGGTCCGCCTTTGTCCCCAACAAGCGTTTCGATGGCCGACTTGATCTCCCCGGGGTCGGCATAGCGGATCTCGAACGTGCGCTGCTCGATTAGCACCGGCCGATCGATCTCGGCGAGAAGGATCTTGATATCATCCAGATCCGCTTCGCTTGCGCCCATCACGAGAATGCCGCCTTCGGTCGGCGCGTACCGGACTGCCGTCTCCCGCCCGCCCGGACCGCCGATCAGGGAACTGAGCTGATCAATGGCCGCGTCCGGATCGATGTGTTCAACGGCGACCCGCACGAACAGCGGCTCATCGTCAACAGCCCCCTCAAGGTCCTCGATGATGGCGACGTATTCCTCCCACTCCGAATCGGTGCACAGAACGAACAGGCGATTCTGCTCG
>JBARRC010000389.1:0-1696 GCA_049644045.1 Phycisphaerae bacterium | reverse complement strand
TCACTCGAAATGCCTCCTTGCGTATGAGGGTCAGTTACGTGACACCTTCTCTTATACACGAAAAACGAGGCATTTCGAGTACTTTTCTGCAAAAAGACCTTCAAAGTACGCTTGGTTAAGGGCTAGTCGAAGGTCGGCGCTGAATCGCGCACACCGATTCAGCATGACACCTCAGCGGATGGCACGCACACTCACCCTTAACGCATGCGTCAAGGACGTGAGCATGTATCCGGCAGATGCTATCGTGACCAGTACATTTGGCGCAGGTGGTTCAAGTTGATGACGTCACACTTCTGCGCTCGTAGCATTCCCGCCGCTGCAAAATCATCCGTTAAAACCAGATACTTTGATCCCCTGGCCGCTTCGAGAATCGACATGTCGGTGAAACCGAATTGTGGGAGTCCGCGGTGACTCAGAAGAACATCTTTGTCAACGTAAACCTCGCGTGCACGCTTGATGACGCCGACGAGGCGGCGAAAGTACTCCAGAGCATGCTGTTCGTGTAACCCTCGCGAAAGATTCGTTAGCTCGGACAAAACGTGTGGGGTCGTTACGAGCCGTCGAATCCGCCGTGTCAATGCCTGAACGATTCGAAAGTCTTCGGAGGTATATTGCCGAGTTCTTTTGAACAGGTCGATGTAGTCAGGATCGTACAACCCCACCAGATACATGAGGAGGACGTTCGTATCGACCAAAAGACCCTTCGAAGCGTACCTGCGTATTAAGGTGTCCGGGAACATGCGAGCCTTCACACCTTTCTAATCTTCATCGAGAGCACCTCGCCAGTGTACACATCTACCTCAAAGCGCTTGTATGCTCGCTCACCGAATGGCGCATCCTCTGAATACACGCCGAGTGTGACCAACCATCGACTCTGATCCTCATTGAGCTCGATTTCTTCCAACGTAGGGCGTTGTTGCCAGTTACCAGTTACGTGCTGATAATACTCTGCGGCTGCCCTGGCTGCCTCGGGAGCCGTGATGCGGCGTTTCGTGGCATTTTTTTTGCCCATGGTTTTCCTTTCAGCAAACGTGAATGCGAACAACAGCGATACCAGTCCGCGTCATCTTAACCCTCAATTAAGCTGTTCACCGAGCCATGCCTTTGCGCGATGAAGTGCGGCCGATAGACCGGCGGGATCGTTTCCGCCGCCCTGGGCCATGTCGGGTCGGCCGCCGCCGCGTCCGCCCACCAATGGGGCGACCCCCTTGATCAGATCGCCGGCTTTTACGCCCTTGCCGACGACCTTTTTGCTCATCCCGGCAATAAGCGTCACCTTGTCGTCACTGACTGTCGCCAGTAGGCAGGCTGAAGCGTCCGTCTTGTTGCGGACCCAGTCGATCGCCCGCCGCAGGGCGTCCGGCGGGGCTGGGGGAACCTGGCCCACTATGATCTTCACTCCGCCAACCTCTTCGGCTGACTCGAGCAGCTCCTTGACCCGGTCCATAACGTCGCCGGCCGAGGCGGAGGCTGCCTGCTTTTGCTGTTCTTTGGCCTTCTTTTGTAGCTCCGCGATCTTATCGCGCAGCTCATGGCGCATACGGATGGGGATGGTGCCATCGTTAACCCTTTGCTGGAATGCGGAGAGCTTTGCGCCCAGATCGTCGACTGTCCGCGCGGGCTGAAGCCCACGGCTCGCTCTTGGAACCGCTCCCTCACGGTCGTGGGTCGGAGTAGGCACCGCTCCCTCACGGTC
>JBARRC010000388.1:0-2610 GCA_049644045.1 Phycisphaerae bacterium | reverse complement strand
AAATCGGAGCCGTCGTATGACCGAAAATGGAACACAACGAGATTCGCCAATGCCAAGAGTACAGAAAAGTCTCATGGTCCCTGCGGACCTGTATCGTCTCGTCCAAGTGGTCGAAGCGAAGAGCGGCGCTACCTTCACACGCATCGTCACCGCCGCACTGCTCGCCTACTTTTTTGAGGACATCAAAGACCCCGAGCATGGCGGCTCGCTCGGCCCCGATCCTTTTTGGATGACACTTGCCGTCCACATTGAACGGGGTGACATTGAGGTTGCCGACATCCCCCTCGAAATCGCCCAGAGCACTATTAAGTTCTGCGAAGCATGGGCGCGTGTTGAAGGGCTGAGTGCCAACAGCGTCAAGGAGACCCAGAAGCGGGTTAAGGCGGCCAGGGTGCTCAAGGGCCGTTGCCAAGCCCGCGTGCAAGACGAAGGTGGTAAGATGGAAGCCCTCATCGACTTCATCCAAGAACGATGGGTATCCAAGTCCAACCCTATGGTTGACTGACACACACATGACACAACCCCGCGTGCAGGGACGCACGCGGCCAATGACAGGGAGGTGACACTATGGCAGTTGTTTCAACAGGCATCACGGAGCGCGGAATCCGTGCCGAATTTTTTCAGAAGTTGGGTGACGTCGGTAAGACGACCCACTGGCAAGACCTCTGCACCCGCATCCCGTCGACCACGAAATCTGAAAAATACTGCTTTCTCGGCACCGTTCCGCAGGTCCGCGAATGGGGAACCGGCCGGAAGGCCAAAGGGCTCTACGCGGAAAGTTACGACGTGGAAAACCTCAAGTACGAGGCGACGCTTGAGATCGACCGCGATGAGATCGAGGATGACCAGACGGGCCAGATCACGGTCCGCGTCCGCGAGTTGGCCGAGCGCGCCGCGCGGCACCCGGATAGCGAAGTGGCCCGGCTCCTGGCCAATGGTCATAGCGCGGGTTACCACTCCTACGACAGCGTACCATTCTTCGGTGCCACACACTCGTCAGGTGTCAGCGGCGCCCAAAGCAACGACCTGACACCGGTGGCCGTGAGCGCCGGCAGCCCGACAGCGGCCGAGTTCCGCACGGCCTTGGGCACAGCCATGGCTACACTGCTCGCTTTCGTCGACGATCAGGGCGAGCCGATGGCCATGTCGGCCGAAGGTCTGGTGTGCGTCGTCCCGCCCAGTTTGCTGCTTTGTGCATCCGAAGCCGTGAATGCCACCCTGGTGTCATCGGGCGGGAGCAACGTCCTGAGCGGCGCCGCCAGGATCATCGCGTTTCCGTGGCTGACCACGGCCTCGACCTGGTACCTACTCAAGACGGATGTTTCAGTGAGACCGCTTATTTTTCAGGACCGCAAGCCCATCGAGTTCACGGCCTTGGAAGCCGACTCCGACGAAGGTTTTAAGCGCGACAAATTCCTCTACGGCGTCCGCGCTCGATATCGCGTCACCTACGGCTACTGGCAGTTTGCGATTCGCAACGTCTTCACGGAAGGCGAGTAATAAGACCGGGAGCGCAGCGGGCGGTGTGCGGTCGGGTGCGCGCAACACTCGATCGCCCCGCCCGCCGCCCCTCTTACCGATCGAGGCCGGTCCGAAGCGGGCCGGCCTCGAATCCCGTTCGATGAGCCTTCGACATGGCTTCGATGACCCCCCGAATCCAGGATATCACAGGGTCAAACAGGTTTACTCACAGGTTCAGCCCGACCCGCCCCATTTTGCCGGTGTCCGGTTGCGAGCGCCAGAACCATTGCGCTTTCATTGCGCTTTGCGCTTGCCCGCTTTTAGGACAAACGCCCGTAAGTCCATACCCCGCAATCACTTAGAGAAAGCGCAATCTGTGCAAAACCGGTGTATTCCCCCCGATTCTCATTGTCGCCGTGCCAAACCCGAAATCACCCCGAAATCGCCGTAACCCCTTATAATACAAGCACTTAAGCCCTTTGCGCAATTGACGCAAAACCTGGGTGTCTTTTAGAGCCTTGTTCCCGTTCCTGTTCCTCCTGAGAATCTCATCCGGTGTCTCATCCGCCGGAAACAGCCCGGATGGCTCCGAGGCGCCGTGACGAGATGACACGATGACAACACTATGGCAAGCATCAAAGATATAAAAGACGCCCTGGAACGCCGGCCTTATCCTGAGCTGTGGTCCATCGCCCAAGGGCTTATGGAGGAACATCCGCGAAAGCTGAGTGGGGCATTCAACGCGGTTCTCAGTGCTCCTGAGTCCCAACAGAAACAAGCCGCAATCCGAGTCATGATCGGCTGGGCAAGCCACTCTGACGTGAAGGACGCACTCTCGATCATGCTTAATCTCGCACCGGATGTAGATGTGCAGACCGCGATAGCCGACGAAGCCAAACAGGCGGCGGTAGCATCCGCTCGGTGGGCTAAACGCTCAGTTATAATAGCCGTGTTAGCACTTGTTGTTTCAGCGATTGCGCTGGTTGTGAATTGGCTGGGGCTATGATCCAATACTGTCGGCGGTCTGTTCCATCCCACTTATAGCGTTACAAATGGTCTGCAACGGCCAGTGATAGGACGGATGGACTTCCTACGAAGATGGTTCCTTTGGCTGTGGCGACAAACCGAACCGCGACCGTAAGGGAGCGG
>JBARRC010000387.1:0-4024 GCA_049644045.1 Phycisphaerae bacterium | reverse complement strand
GCGGTACGCGTTTTCACTGATCGAGCTGATGATAGGTATCGTCATCCTCGGACTGGGGATGGTGATGATCGCCACCATGTTTCCCGTCGCATGGAGCCGCGCGCGGAAACTCAGCGAGTATACCGTTCACAAGACGGTGACGGAGGGGGCTTATGCCACGGTGAACCTGGTTGCTCGCGTGAGTCGTCCGTCCGCCGGTCCGGCGCCCGACCCGTTTGCCGGTCTGGGCCCCGACCCGTCCGCCGGTGCTTCGAGCTTCCTTGGCGATCTGGTTTACTACTGGTCTTGGGACAATACTCTATCTATACCTATGTGGGTCGCGATCCCGATCTCGGCCTGCGGCCACGACTTTGCCACGGACACATGGGTGCACGCGTTGAACCTGCAGAACATCCAGATCACGGATCGTCAGTTCATCACCGAAAATCTCTGGGAAGCGCAGCAGGATCCGGTCCAGAGGCTCTCCGATGCCTGTGGTCCTAGCGGTATGCTAGTGGGCCACCCAGTCTGCCAAGAGTCCTTTTTCCGCTTCCGCGGCCAGAATGTTCCGCAGCAGCCGCCTTGCCCCCAGGATTTCTGCCAGCGTGTCTATCCGCCGATGCGACCGCGTGACAACGTGGATCCCGATAGCTGCGTGTTTGACACCACGGAGCCGGACGAGCAGTGGGATGACGCACTGGCGACGCGTCGCTTTGGCTATGCGGTCTTTCACCGGCTACGCGAGCAGATTCCGTATGACCGTGATGACCCGAACAACCTGGAGACGCTCGGCGCCACGCGCTCGTTCGATATGTACTACGTGACCCTGCGGCGCACCCAGCCGACGTATCGGTACGCGCGGCAGGATCCGGAGTCCGCCCCCAGCCCATGTGATCTTTACCGGGGACCTACCGGGAACCCCAGTGTTCCTGCGGCCATGGACAGCGACGAAGACGTCATGTTCCCCGTACCGTGGCGGGTGCAAGTGGAGTTCCTCGAGACCCCGCCACTCTTGTCACGGGACGCCCCGAGCGGGATTCCAACGGAAATCGTCGTACCGCCGTTAGAGATACCCACCACCGATCCCGCGGTCCGGGCGATGTTGGTGCAGATGTTCCCCGCCGGCGCCCGGTTCATCGATGAGGTCACCGGGCAGGTCTATCGGGTGGTAAAGCGGCGGGTGACGGGCGACAACGCCGAGCAGGCCTTTCTGACCCTTGATCGGGAAGTCTGCATCGAGGACATCGATCTTTCGCCCAACGATCCGAGATGCCAGGGCTTCTGCGCAAGCAACGTCCTCGACTACCCATGCGACCTGCTTCGCACGGTGTGGGTCTTCCCGCCGCCCGTGGAGGCCGCCCGGGCCGGAACAGGCCGCGACATCCTCGTGTTCCAGGGCTCGCAACCGGTCGTCGACATCGAGGTCCGCACGCTCAGGGTCGCCCCATCTGAATGACGCTACATAAGATCGAATCGTCCACTGCGACGCGGGCCTCGAAAAAAAGTGGTGCGGCGGCAGATGTTTCTGCCACCGCACCACCAAATGCTAGCTATACCTCTCTAACGTACTGCCCCAGGCGCCCTGGAGTGGTCCCGAGAGCGATGGGTCACATCACAGGACTCACGGGATCTCTCCTCCGTCAGGGCTACTCTGTCGGACACGCCGTGTTCAGTTCCATGCCCCCTCCAAGCCAGGGAGCAAACTCGTCCGCCCCGTTGAGCAGGTCGATCACGCGCAGGATGTCCGCCGGCGCCCACCCACCACTACGGTCGACATCGCACTGCCAGATCTCGCACGGCGGACTGTTGAGGCAGTCGATCATCGCCAGAACGTCGGCCGCGGCGCTCGTTCCGTCCCCGTTCACATCGGCGGGGAGGGGGGCGATACATACCTCATGCGCGGTCCGTTTGTACTTCACGCACGTCCATTTCTGCAATGAGATCGTTCGGATAAAGTTCACCGTGACGGCATGGTCGGCCGGGTGCGGGGTTACCCCGATGATCGCGTTGGGCAAACCAGTCGGCGGCTCCTGACGAATGGCAAAGTCCGCGCTGGTCATGCCGCTAACATCACACTCTTCGTTGAAAATGAAATCGATCGAATTCCACCCGTCGGGATTCTTGGCGGTGTTCGGGTCAGACGGGTCAGACGGCTGACGAGCGTCGATCGCACAGTTGGACGGATCGGTCGCCTCCACCGAGCATTCACACGGACCAGTGTCGAGTATTAACGACTCCGTAACGAGCGGCTCAATGATGTACAGGTACCGATCCCTAAAGAAAGTCACAGTCACACCTGAGGGTTCGGTGACAAGAAAAGAAAAGGTGAACTTACCGCAGGGATTGTCAGACACGATGAGCGCCAGCGTGCCGCAGTACTTCGGCGGAGATTCGTACACTGGATACTCGTGGGGATAGATCAGGGTGGCTCCGTACATATAATATTCCAATGTCCCGGTGCTAGGAATGTCCGTTCGGTGATAAAAAATGTAGTTTTCTCTATCCTCCACGCCGAGCCACGCATCAACTTCCATGGTCGCGCCATGATCCGGGTTGTGATTCGGGCCGGCACAGTACCAATACGTAACAAAGCATTCCAGACCTTCCTCCTCGCACTGTCCGTCAGGCATGCTGCAAGTAGTGGTCTCGAATAGGTCATCGCAGTATCTCGGCTCGCAGGTACCGCCGACCTCAGTACAGTCGTCATCCTCCTCGCATTCCACGCTCGGATCCCCCGTGCATCCGAAGTAGCAGCTCACCCCTTCCGCACAATCCTCGTCCGAGGTGCAGGCAACGGGGTTGACCGGGCGGTCCCACCCCAGTGGCAGGATCATACCCCGAGTCCCGCTGAGGAACGTGTGCAAACTGATCGTCGCCTGCCAGAACCTCAGTGCCTGACCCTCCGGCGACCAGTCGGAGGCGAAGATCTCGGCCACAACGATGTCACCCGGGTTGACCGAGAGGTTGTTCGTCGGCGTGATATTACCGCCGCACTCGCCCTCATCACAGTCAGAATCAAACCTGCACCCGCAGACTCCATCACCGGCCCCGACCTCGGAATCACAGTTGGCATCCACGCTGCAGGATGTACCGCTGTGAGCACCGCCCAGGCAGATGCCGCCACCGGTGAGGCATGTCGGGTTCTTCTTTACCGCCTTAAGCGAGAAGGTGGGGTCCGCAACCACGGTGCTCGCCGTGAGCAGAACGACACTCCCACAAACCAACCACATCCCAAGAACATTCTTCATTTCTCGTCCCCTTCTCTACATTATCGTCCACCGCCGCGGCCGACGCACTCGCACCGCATCATCAATCTACCCGAATACAACGGAACCTAGTTTAGTCGATTGCCGCTCCCTACTCAATAGGTTTCCAATCACCTAATCCGGCCATACACGCTATCTTTCCAAAAAAGTGATCCACGTCGGCCCGCATGAACTCGAAGCTCAACCTCCGACGGGATCCCAAACCCGGCGGAACCAGGTTTTCTGCGATTCGATGCCGAAACTAACCCCAAGCCCCCAACGACCGGTACAGCCGTCAAACCCGACTCAACTTCTCGCAAATCGCCCCTCCCGGAGGCCATACCTCTTTCCGAAGGCCCCGACAGAAACCAAAGCCGCCTGTCTGACGAGCCAGTACCGGTGCTGGCCATTATAGGCTATCTCCCGCTGATTGTCCATCCGCCAGGTGAGCCCGAAATGTTTTCCCCGTTCAGGATCGCCGACGTCAGCCGAGAATTACACCTGATGGGCACGGCGGGATACGGTGGGATCGGGCGCGCTTTGGTCCCATAAAGTGTCGATGATGTCTTGATCCTCATCCTGGTCGGCTTCACAACCGCCCTCGCGATCGGCGCCGATCCGCCCTTGCAGCGCCTCCCACTGCTTCGAGGTGATGAGAACCTTACGGGCCTGTGACCCTTTATAGTGCCCGACGATGCCAGCCCCGGCCATCTGGTCGATCAACCGTGACGCCCTGGAGTAGCCGATCATCAGACGCCGCTGCAGCAGGCTCCCGCTGCCACGCCGGGATTCGAGCACGA
>JBARRC010000386.1:0-3150 GCA_049644045.1 Phycisphaerae bacterium | reverse complement strand
TTCTGTTCCGGATGAGGGCCTATGCCGCTGGAAAAGAAAGTGAGAATATTCTCAACAAATCCTGCCGTTTGGCCCGCAATTTTCAAGCATGTCCTGCGCCATAGCTATCTCCTTTTGTGCGACTTTTTCCACTTCTCTTGCCTGCGTCCAGCATGTCTCATAGCACGTTTCATGCGTGAATCATAGTCGTTTTCGCCTCGCGATTCAACGAAGACAGCGATCAACTCGCGCTGGATTCTCTGCCAAGCCGGCACCAAAACTGCGCCAGCTTAAGTCAACAGCATTGGGTTTGGGGGGCGGGGGTCGCCTGGCGACTCATGTTGGCCCTCCATTGCGCCTATTTCCACCGGCGGTCAGACGCCTTTGGCCCATTTCGCGGAGTCATCCCGGCACGCCCGGAGTCCGTGGACCGTCCACGGGCAACATGGGCGCATGTATACCCCCTGATCCCGGTCTGCTCAAGACCGAAATTGGCATGTTCCGCACGGGTTCATGGCTCCCAGGGCAGTTCGGGCTGGCCATTGACACGCGACGAACGCCTCGCGTTCAAGAGCGGCAAGGCCGCGTCGTGTGTCAATGGCTGGTCCATTGCCTCGCGACGGAGGTGTTCCAGGAAGTCGGGATCGACCTCGTGGGTGATTCCCGGGTCCGACGTGTCTCCGGAATTAAAAAAAAGCATCGCTTGAGCAACCTGATTGTCCCGCGGTTCCCCTCGCCACGGTCCTTGTCACGAACGTCAACGAGCCAGATCCATGTTCCCGCCCTCGGTGGCATTGGCCGTCAGTTTCGTCCGTGTTAGACTCAGCATAGTTCAGCTCGTGAGCCAACCGTTTTCTATGGCCGTGCAAGGCCTAGGTGGCTGCTAACGGTTTCTGCAGGAGTTTCACGCTGCCATGAATTACTGGCTTGACCTCCTCACAGGGACGACCTGGCAGGAATTCCAGACAGCAAGTGCTGGCGTTTCCGGATTCCGGGAGCATAACTGGAACCGAGCCCGAAACATCAAGCCCGGTGACGTTTTTCTATGCTACCTCGTCGGGGTGAAACGCTGGGTCGGGCTCTTGGAGGTGATGAGCGAGCGATACAGGGATGAGGCCTCCATTTGGGGAGAGGAGGTTTTCCCCGTGCGTTTCAAGGTGAAACCGCTCGTGGTGCTGAAGCCCGAGCACGGGGTACCCATGGAGGAGTTCAAGGGCAAGCTAAGTTTCTACGAGCTTGAGGCGTCGCCAGGTCGCTGGTCAGGCTGGGTCCGGAGCTCCCCTACGAAGTACAAGAAAGGTGATGGCGATTTGATCGCGGCGGCACTTCGGAATGCCGAGACCCATCCAGTTGCCCGCCCAGTTGACCCCAACAAACTCAAGCGTTCTAGCAACCTCTACAAAGTCAAAGGGAAGGGCGGAGAGGCCGGCCGGGAGACGGTAGTTGCGGTTCCGAGAAGGGACGATGAGGAAGAGTCGGCCACGACGGAGGCAACGACAACGGCGACGCATACCGAAATCCAATGGCGGCTGCTCGACCTCGGCTCGCAGATGGGTCTGAACGTCTGGGCTCCTAAGGCAGACCGCGGCAAGACCTGGAATGGAAACCGAATCGACGACGTTCCACAGCTTCTCGATGCCCTACCTACTCAGTTTGACGAAGCTACGAACAATACGATCGAGAACATCGACGTCCTTTGGATCAGCTCGAACGCCATCGCGGCTGCATTTGAGGTGGAACACACCACTTCGATTTACTCAGGGTTGCTACGCATGTCGGATTTGCTGACCATGCAGCCCAATATTGACCTCAAGCTCTACCTGGTGGCTCCGGACGAGCGTTATCCGAAGTTCCGCAGAGAGGTACCACGACCGACCTTTGCGTCACGTAGAAAACCTCTGCATAGTATCTGTGGCTTTCTGTCTTACTCGAAGCTGTGTCAGCGGCTGGAAGAAGTCAAGAATGTGTTCTCGTATCTGAAGCCGGATTTCGTCGATGACATCACCGAGTTCTATGACCCCGCAGAGGAGTTCGACGCGTAGTGGCCGGTGGCGACATGCGTTAAGCGTGAACGGCGGAACGAGATATGGGCATCAGACAATGGCTCACGTGCCTCTTCCGTCGCGGGAATCGAATTCCGGACGGTATGCCCGAAGTGATGGGTCAGGTCGTCGATGAACACGGGGAACGACATGAAATCCGACGGGGTCCGATTCGTCACGATGCACTCACCCGGGATCAACTCAAACGAGTCGCAAGATTGCGAGACGTACTCCGCGAGGCATATCCGATGACGCTCGACGGGTGGGTTGACGGCTTCATTCGCGATGCCCATCCCGAAAGCGAGATTCAAATCATCGAAGCCGTTGCCGTTGTCTATCAACAACTCACGCAATCCGTGAAACTCACTCACGATGACAAGGTAACGCTATACGGCGTTTTGTGCGTCTTGTCTGCCAGTGGCCCGTCAGACGAAATCGACGACAAAATTCCCGAGGGCCTGCCCGCAGGCACCGACTTGTTTCGGTTGTATTGTGCGGGCCGGGCTGAACCTGTGAGTGATTCTAGTTGACCCTGTGATATCCTGGATTCGGGGATCATCGAAGCCATGTCGAAGCCCGTTCGAGGCCGTCCGAAGCGGGCCGGCGCTCGATCGGTAAGGGGCGGCGGGCGGGGCGATCGAGCGTGTCACAGACCCGACCGCACACCGCCCGCTGCGCACCCGGTCTTGCTAGGATTCCGTGAAGACGTTGCGAATCGCAAACTGCCAGTAGCCGTACGTGACGCGATAGCGTGCGCGGACGCCGTAGAGGAACTTGTCGCGTCGGAAGCCTTCGTCGGAGTCGGCCTCCAAAGCCGTGAACTCCATGGCCTTGCGGTCCTGGAAGATGAAGGGCCGGACCGAGACGTCCGTTTTGAGCAGAAACCAGGTCGAGGCCGTGGTCAGCCACGGAAACGCGATAATCTTGGCGGCGCCGGACAGGGCGTTCTGACCGCCGGTTGCAACGGTCGTGGCCAGGGCCTCACTGGCGGTAATCAGCATCGACGGCGGGACGACGCACACCAGGCCGTTGGCACTCATGGCCATCGGCTCGCCCTGATCGTCTTTGAATGCCAGCAGTGTAGCGAGGGCGGTGGCCAGTGCCGTTCTGAACTCCGCTGGTGTCGGGC
>JBARRC010000385.1:0-1754 GCA_049644045.1 Phycisphaerae bacterium | reverse complement strand
AGTCGAGCGCGTAGAGCAGGTGAGGCTGGGTGGCCCAGGGTGGTTGCCCACCCAGGGTTCCCGCAGACCCGTACGTGCGCGATTGACGCATACGGTTCCTCAAGTCACGGGTTTGCTGCGCGACGGTACACGGAGTGGATCACCGCCGCACGAGGCAACGGGAACCGCTCCAGAAGCCGGTTGAAACACGGCCACGGGATGGTTCCGTCACGCCGACGGCGGGATAGCCATTTGTGCCAGGTACGAACCACCTCGCGCCGGAACCGTCCCAACGCCTGAGCGTTGCTGGTGATCCCGTAGTACGCGAAGTGGCCGCGTAACTTCTGACATAGTGTCTGGTGTTGCTCGGCAATCGGGCGGTGCCGGTTGATCCGACACCGGCGGGCGATCGTCCGTAATGCCCGCGTGAGGCGGCTCGGAGCCGTCTTGCACTTCACTACCCAGTTCCCTTTCCGGGACAAACCCCAGTAATGGGTGAATCCCAGCAGTTCGAACGTCCCTGGGGCACGATCCGGCGGTGGACGCTTGTGGTCTCTGCGCCGAGGCGGCCGATGGAACCGAACCAGCCGGGTCTTCTCCGGGTGCAGTCTCAGGCCGTAGCGGCCAAACCTCTTCGGCAGCACGTCCAAGACCCGCCGTGCGTCACCCTCATCGGTAAGCCCGATGACCGCGTCGTCGGCATAGCGAATCAGAAACGCTCTGCCCTTCAGACGCGGCTGCACCTCCCGCGCGAACCAGTCGTCCAGCACATAGTGCAAGAAGACGTTCGAAAGTACAGGTGATACAACCCCGCCCTGCGGCGAGCCCGCCTCCGGATACGACAGCGTCCCTTCGTCGAGCACGCCCGCGTTGAGCCATTTCCCGATCAATCGCAGCAACACCCCGTCGCGCACCCTGCATCGGAGAAACTCCCGCAGATGAGCATGATCCAGTTCATCGAAGAATTTCCGGATATCCAGCCCTAGGAGCCTGTCCGAGTAATACAGTTTTCGTTACTCGGACGGCATTCTGAGGGTACTTTCGGCATCGAATACCTAGTCTTGGAGCACGAAAGTACCCTTTCGTGAACGCGTTTTTCGTTAGTCGGACAGACTCCTAGAATCCACCCACCACCGTTCTGCATCGTTTGCTGCCACAAGGCATTCAACGCATCGTGCGCCGATCGTCCCGGCCGGAAACCGTACGAGCAGTCACAGAAATCCTGCTCATAAATGGCCTCCAGGACCATGACGACCGCCCTCTGAAGCACCTTGTCTTCAAACATTGGGATTCCGATCGGGCGCATCTCTGTTTGAGAACCCGTCTTCGGAATGTGCACCCGTCGCACCGGCGGCGCGAAGTACGTGCCGGACTTGGCCCGTTCCAGAAGCGTCCGGAGGTTCTCCTCCAGATTCGCTTCATAGTCCGCTGCCGTTTGTCCGCCCACACCTACCACGCCATCCTTGCGTGTGCGACGGTACGCCTCACGCAGCCAATGCACGTCGATGAAGTGGTTCAAAGAAGTGAATCTCATCTGCGGCGGCGGCAAAACCGCTTTGCGGTTGTTTCGCCAACTCTGCTATCCGTTGTTGTCGCGTTGACACGATCTCGAAGTCCGATGTCTCCGTCATGTTTCCCTCAAACGGTTCCATGACCAGGCGTCTCGCTTCCCTCCACGGGGTCCGAGCGGATTCCCGTTCCCCCGCTTCGACGGTACTATCAAGACGCTACGACTCCCTGCCGCCCATCCCGCCGCACTTCGTTGCCTTCGCTTG
>JBARRC010000384.1:0-1571 GCA_049644045.1 Phycisphaerae bacterium | reverse complement strand
CTTACAGGCTGCAACAGCGTACGGCGCTGAAGCCGCCGAAAGTGTCACGGACCCAGTATTGGGATGGTGGAAGAAGGGCGCTTGAACACCCGTGATGCTGTTGCTAGACTGCTGCCACTCTCGATATGGTGAGGAGCCCTCGATGGCGGGTAAGCGTAAGGATCACCCGAGCTGGGTTCGCTGGTCCGGAATCGGCTTCGAGTTGGTTGCCGTGGTCGTCGGTTTTACGTTGGTCGGCTACTGGATCGACCGCCACTATGACAGTAAACCCTGGGGCGTTCTGATCGGCGCGATGCTGGGGCTGGTCGGGGGCATGTACAACCTGATTCGCCAGTCGCTGGCGGCCACACGTGAGGCCCAGGAGCGCTATACAACGGACCACAAGAGAGATTCATGAGGCGTTCCCGGTCGTCAGTGATCGGGCTTTACCTGAGATTCCTCGCTCTGGCGTTTGGCGTGAGCGTCGGGGTGGTGCTTCTCGGTTATTTGCCGACAGTAAGGCTTGGGGGCACCGAGGCGCTTCCCGGTATGTTGATGGGTTGCGGCATCAGCCTGCTCGCTTCGATGATCGGCGCGATTCCGGTCGTCGCCGCCTGGCGCGGGCCTGCCACAAAGATGCCCCTGGCGATTTTGATGTCGACGGCCGTCAGGTTCCTGGTCGTCCTCTTGCTCGCGCTTTCAGTCGCGCTAAGCGGTTGGTTTGATCGGACGCCGCTGCTGATCTGGGTGGCTCTGAGCTACCTGTTGTTACTGGTCGCCGACACCTTATACGCCGTTCGCCTCAGCGCGTCGGACAGGAAATCGGAGAAGTGATGAGCATCGGTTCAGGCATGCTGGCGAGCACGAACCCCCTCGACCACATCGTACAGCACCCGCTTGTCACCAGACAGGTGGACTGGGGCGCCTTGACGCCTCACGGCGTCATCACGCTCCTCAGCGATCACATTGTGATGCTCATCACGGCCGGGGTCTTGTTGATGCTCTTCATCCCCAAAGCCGTGCGGAAGCGTCGCGGCACGGGCCCGATTGACAGCCTGGTGCCGACGGGGTTCGCCAACTTCTTTGAGGCCATCTGCCAGTACCTTCGCAAGGAGGTGGCCGAGCCCGCCCTCCAGCATCACACCGATCGCTTCATCAAATACATCTGGAGCGTGTTTTTCTTCGTCCTGACGATCAACCTGCTGGGGCTTGTGCCGATCGGCGTCATCACACCGCTTGTCATCGACAAGCACATCTGGGGGACGGCGACAGCCAACATCTGGGTTACGGGTACGTTTGCGGTGACAACCTTGCTGATGATGGTGATCAACGGCCTGCGGCTCGGCGGCGTGCGCTATCTCGCGCACTTTTGCCCCGGCCCGCTTCTGCTGGCGCCGCTGCTGGTTCCGGTGGAGATCATCGGGCTAGTCGCTAAAATCTTCGCCTTGGCGGTGCGTTTGTTCGCCAACATGATAGCCGGGCACATTCTGCTCGCGGTCTTGCTGAGCTTTATCCTCAGCGCCGGAACGTCCATGGGCGCCGGCGGCGGCATCTTGGTCGCGATCCCGGTGATCATCGGCAGCATCTTGATC
>JBARRC010000383.1:0-6021 GCA_049644045.1 Phycisphaerae bacterium | reverse complement strand
CAGCCCTGCGCAGTACGCATCACGCTCAAGATCATCGCCACCCACGCAGTTTGGGTTCCACGGCGTCAGGAAACCCGCCAGACCGCTCGTGTAGCCGGACGGGTCAATCGTCGCCTGCCACGTCTTGATCCGCGGGTCACCATCAAGATCGGTATCCCAGTTCGCAACCTCGATGTGCAGCCAGACCTTCGCGCCACCCGCAGCCAGCTTGATCTCATTGCCGACGATAGTCGCGCCTGGATCGCTCGACGACTTGGGGAACAGCGAGACCGTCGTGTCCGCCGGGGCGTAGGCGCTCGCCACGAATGAGAGGTAGTACATATGAGGGTCCCACCAATACCTGCGGGTGTCGGCCACACCCGAACTGCAGTAACTGGGGTGCGAGCAGTCGTCACTCATATCCGCGTTGGTATGGTCGCAGGCCTCACCGGTGTCGCAGCATGTGCCAGTGCTGCCATCGTAGAACTGGCCGTGCTCATAGAAATCCTCGGTCATGTTCGTACAAGGCCCCGCCACACCCGCGCATGCGCCCCATCCTCCACCGCGCCCCACATCCGGCGGTTCAAACCATGCCCACCGCCAACCGAGCCGGCAGCCCTCGGTCACGGTCATCACGATCCACGGTTGGTCGCTTGGCATCACGATCGGCGGGTCGAACGTGGCACGCAGCCGGTACAGGCCCGCGCAATACGAATCAGCGTTGCCCGGCAGCGCGGGGCACAGACCGCAGTCACTGTGGTCGGCGCACGTTTCCCCGTCCAGAAAACCGCCGTCGCAGACCCCGTTTGCGCAGGGATTCTCTGTTGTACATTCAGTTCCGTCTTCCCAACAACCATCGCTGTCCGAGCCACCCATGGCGAGACCGGTCCAAGACGCCAGTGTACCCGGAATCATCTGCGGCGGGTCATGCACAGATGTGTCGAGAATGCCCCACGGATCACCATCCCACAGTGAGACCTCGACGCCTCCCTCCCCGAAACCGTCGACGCTGTTGTAGACCAACACGTCAAAGCCGCTGATCTTGTCGCCGACCTGGAATCCGTTGCCGAGCGCAAGTGGGTTCGACGCGTAATTGCCAATGTCCATGCCCTTTGCAAACGGGTAGAAGTACCCGCAGTCGTGAGGCTGGCGATACACGATCGCCGTTGCGCTGCCGCTGGTCACGCCACCACGGAGCAACGGGCTCTCGTTGTTGTGCACCTCAAAGACGGGAATGGGCACACCGACCGGCAGCGGCTCAGCCCTGCGGGCCAGCTCCGGCGGCAGCGGCTCGAGGCTGTGGATAATCTCGTAGCCGACCAGCCGTTGCTTCGCCACCGTGCCGTCGCGCGAAGTCACGTCTCTGTTGACTCGTGTAACACGCGGCCCGCCGCGCGCACCTGCGGCTATGGATACGACGCCAAGAACCAGGACGATGCTGCCCAACCATCGATGAGAACTCTTCCGCATTGTCATTTGCGTGCCTCCGTTCGCACGATGTGTAGTGCTATGACCTCTTGAGTGGATCGAGGTTCCCCCCGTCGGCGTCTTCGCAACCGTTGCGGGAGACAATGCACATATTCTACTCAATTCGCCCTGTAAGTGCAATCAAGATCAGCCCACCCCTGGAATGGTGGGTGTGGCCATACTTGGTGGCTGCGGAGAACTTGTCATTCCAGGCTTCAACCGAGTTGGTGGCCACGGGCTCGGTACGCCGGAATCTGCCCGTGTTTTCGTGCTTACGCTTTGCCAAGCACTGGCGGACAAGCCGCCAGTGGCACCCCGCGCATGGCGCAACGGGGGCTCGCCTGCTCCCTCACGGGCGGGTGCCAACGCACTCTTGGGAGCAGGTCAGGAGTTCTTGGGTTACGCCCGACTGGCGTAACCAATCGCTTTGTCAGCGATGTCCCGCCGGTAGCGGGCGTTTTCGAAGTGGACGGCTTCCACAGCCTCATACGCGCGCCGCTTGGCGTCCGCGATGTCATCGCCCAGCGCGGTGACGCCGAGCACGCGGCCGCCGCTGGAGAGTGTCAGGTGTTCCAGGCGGCGAGTGCCTGCATGGAACACGCAGACATCTTTCATCTCGGCGACCCGGTCAAGCCCATCGATCACTTTGCCGGACTCGTACTTTCCCGGGTATCCCTCAGAGGCCATCACTACGCAGACCGCTGGCTTTGGGCTCCAGCACACTTCCGCCTCGGCGAGACGCCCCTCGATCACAGTCTCCAGCAGGTCGTAAAGGTCGGACTGGAGACGCATCAGGATCGGTTGAGTCTCGGGGTCACCGAAGCGGCAGTTGAACTCGAGCACTTTCGGCCCGGCGGCCGTCAGCATCAGACCGGCGTACAGCAGACCGCGATATGACGCTCCGTCGTTGCGCATCGCGTCGACGATTGGGACCAGAATCTCGCGTTCGACCGTGGCCATCACGCCGGGCGTTGCCATCGGTGCCGGGCTGTAGGCACCCATCCCGCCGGTGTTGGGGCCGGTGTCGCCCTCGCCGATGGGTTTGTGATCCTGGGCGGTGTCGAGAACGTAGATGGTTCGGCCATCGACGAGTGCAAAGACGGACAATTCCTGTCCCTTGAGCAGCTCTTCAACGACAACCGTGTGGCCGGCGTCGCCAAAGGCGCGATCGACCATGATCCTCTCCAGTGCAAGCAGTGCGTCAGCGGGATCCTCGCAGACGCTGACGCCTTTCCCCGCAGCCAAGCCGGCGGCCTTGACCACCACACCCGTATCGCGCGAGGCGACGTAGCTCCTCGCTTCGTCGTGTCGTTCAAAAACGCGAGCCTCAGCCGTCGGCACGTGGGCGAGCTTCATCAGATGCTTGGCGTAGGCCTTGTCGCCCTCGATACGGGCGGCGGATTGATTCGGACCGAAGATGCGCAGCCCCTCAGCCTCGAACCGGTCGACGATCCCCGCACACAGCGGAGCCTCCGGGCCGACCACGGTCAGATCGACGCCGCGTTCGCGAGCGAGGCTCACCAGCCGGCCGTGATCGTTTACATCCTCGTCGATGTTCTCGGCGATTGAGGCCGTCCCGGCATTGCCGGGGACGCAAAGAATACCGTTGACCCGAGCCGACCTGGCCAGGGTGTGGACAAGTGCGTGCTCCCGGCCACCACCTCCTATAACCAGCACCCGCATGACCTCGAACCTCCCCAATCAAGTCAATGGTGCGGAATATGGCGCTAGCGTTCGTAGGCGCCAATATCATAGCCTGCCCCCTGCGGTCGCAGGCCGCCATCGACGGCAACGTCGATGTTGATACCGTAGAGGTCGAGGAACGTGCGGTAAGCGCCGTAGACGACGCCTGCGTCGATGGCTTGGCTATCGGGTTGCAGATGAAAATCGTCGTCCAACGTATCAATAAACCGCGGGTCAACCTGAAGACAGCCCTCGCCTTTCCCGGTGCCGGCTGTAAATGCAACAATGCTCGTATACTGAGCGCTGCCCCACTGGATACGAACCGGGTTTCCTCCCTGATAAACCAGGTTGTGGTGCATGTCTGAGTTACCTGCCATCGTTGAACTTTCAAACTGGATATGGTACCCAGACACTCCATCATTCAAGTCGGTTATGATGTTGTTGACTATGTGACCTGCGTCATTGCCATAGTCCCCGTGGATTCCGTAGCCGAAGCGGGTAATCGTATTCCCTGTGATATAAAGTGTGCCGCTGTTCCAGAAATCTATGGCTTTTGCACGTATATCCCGAATGATGTTGCCGATGATGAACAAGGGATCGCTTCCACTGCTCACGACGCCGTATTCGCTATCATAAATCTCGTTGTGCAGCACCCAGACGCGCGGAGGATCATAGTGAATAACAACGGCGGCCCCCTCAGAGGACGATGACGGCTCGTAGCCGTACATCGTGTTCTGCGAGACAACGACATCCGTGCACTGCTTGATGTCGACGGCGTTTTCGCGATCGTCGTGCATGATGTTGCGACCAACGTAAATGTGATTCGTCGAAAAATCGGCGCCGTGGGCAATCAGAACGGAATCACCGCCGTGGTGGTGTATGTGATTGTCCAGCACCCATACGTTTGAGCAATAGCTCCCGACCGCAACACCACATTCGTCATTCTCGTAGGAGGCTTCCGAATCTCCGCCGTGATGAATGTGATTGTTGTAGACTACGATGTTGGAAATCCGCGCAGCGGACGTCCCGTTAATCCCAATTCCCCCACTAACGATTTCACCGTCAATTTCGACGGCGCGTATGGCGACATGATGAGGAATGAGATCTTCACGATCCCGGTACAGACGCATGTCGAAAGCACCGGGCTTCATGTGCAGATTCTCAAAGATGATGTAACTCCCTTGAACCAGGAAGTAGCGCTCGAAGATCGGCCTCTCGGCCGGCGCCGGCCCGCGCACAAAGACGGGCGACGACTGGGTCCCCTCCGCAGTCACGACGATCTTATCGCCTCCGTTTACGTAAGAGTAGGGACCGCCGTGAACCTCGACCACCGCACCTGCCGGTGTCGGCTCGGGAAGCCTGAGCCTCGGCCGGTCCGGCGTGCCGAATGGATTGTCGGTGTCCGTCGCGTCCGGGTGGGTATTGTCAACGTAGTGCGTATAGGGTCCGTTTCCGGCGTCGCGGTAGTTAAACCCACCTGCCTGAAAGAGCTCACCCGCGTACATCGTGTGCATCTGTTCGATGCCGAATCCCGGGACGGGGATGCCGACCGGCGGCGTCCACTGACCGGGGTCGGGCTCCTCACAGGCATCCGTCGCTTCATTGCAGACGTCGCCGGGCTCACAGGGATGGCTGCCGGGTACGCACACACCGCTGACACACGTCTCGGGACCGTTGCAGAACAGGGAGTCGTCGCAGTCCGCGTCGGTTGTACAGTCCGGCTCGCCACCGCATAGCGCCGTCCTGATGTTATTGAGAAGCTCCGACTCGTCGGCCGTCGGATAATGCGTTCCGACCAGCCCTACCACGTTGTCACAGAGGGAAGCCGCGGGATATGTGGTCACTTGTGCATATGCAGGAATCGGCAACCGCCCTGACGTTGAAGTGCCGTCTGATTCACCGGCCGGTACGATGTTGCCGGCGAAATAGACGCTCCCTTCGTCGGTACCCCGTTCAAACCTGATGGCGTCATCAGCAACGCCGCTCAGACCACCGACATGATGAAACACGTTGTTCTCGACGTTCAGGCTCGGGTTCGTCTCACCCGCGTCGTACGCGATATGGAGACCGGCCGCACCGCCTTCAAACCAGCCCCAGCCGTATACCACATTGTTTACGTAGTCGACCAGTTGATTGTCGTGTCGGATTCTGATCTGTCGTTCGTTGTTTCGAGCAAACACGTTGTGGTGCAGCGAGATACGCTCGCGGGTCTGACCCAGGTCCGCCGTCGATGAGTGCAACGCCGTGACGGTATCGGTGATCAGGTTCCACGAAAGGGTCACATCGTGCACCTCACCGTAGATGTCGAACACGCCGTCGGTGGAGGCCTTGCCCGTGACGTGATCGATGATCACGTTGTAGACGGGGGCGTCCATCCCATCCATGCCCCAGATGTCCCCGATGTTATCGTGACCGGTGGCTTGCCCGTCCATACGCAGGTGGTGGATGATGATGTCGTGGGCGGGCCCCGTGCTGGCGCGGGCTTCGATCGTCGTCCCAATCGTACCCGGTTGCACGATGGTGATTCCGGGAGCCGGGGCTGACGCGCCGTCGATTGTAATGTACGAACAGCGGATGTTCAGGTTACTGGTCAGCGTGATCGTGCCGCCCACGTCGAACACGATATGCCGTCCGCCTTGCAACAAGGAATCACGCAGCGTTCCGGGCCCGCTGTCGGCCAGGGAGGTTACGTGATACACCTCGTAGCCACCCGGAGCACTCGCCGCGCCTTGCGTTACGGCGCCGAACCCTTCATAGGTTGCCTCCGGTGTTTCGACACACGCATCCGTGGCCTCGTTGCACACTTCGCCGGGCTGACACGGATTGCTGCCCGCTTGGCAGCCGGCGAACGGATCGCATGTTTCCGCACCGTTGCAGAACAAGCCGTCGTCA
>JBARRC010000382.1:0-1804 GCA_049644045.1 Phycisphaerae bacterium | reverse complement strand
ATCTGGATGGGCGCCTGGTTCACGGTGACTGCTATTGGATAACCCTACGACCGGGTGTGTCGCGGAATACCATCTATCTTCTCCTTGCATTGGCTAACTCGTCCCTGATGACGCGGTTCCACGATCTGGCGTTCAACAACAAGCTGTATTCCGCCAGAAGGCGTTACATCACCCAATACGTCGCAAAATACCCCTTTCCTGATCCTGCATTACCGGCCTGTCGGAAGCTGATTGCCCTGACACGGCGGATCGTTCAAGAAACCACCCGTGACGATCAATCGGAGGATCACCCCCTGTGCGCCGAGGTGGAGGCACTCGTGCTAAAGTCCTTCGGGTTGGAGCCTGCTGAGGAAGTACGATGACGCAACGACGATCCCTCTCTGAGTCAGCCGTTACCAAGAGAGATCGTATTCACGGGTTGGACTTGGCCGACGGTGAGCCTCTGGCAAACGCGCCTGCTGAATCAAGCCTGCTATTTGCGCTTGAGGAACTTGCCTTCTTGCTCAAGCCACTGATGGGCATTAACGCTCCCCGCGACGGTGGCAACCGAATTCTCGAAGTCCGTCCCAAGGGACATTGGTTTGAATTTGAGGTGGCAAGACGTCTGGGGTACCACTATCCCCCAGGCGCTGGTTTGTTCCCAGACGTTCGGCACCAACTGTTGGAAATGAAGCATCACACTGGCAAATCCGTCACCATCGACTTCGGTCGCCATCATCCCGGATCAGAAGAGGTTGTTGATGCGAGGTGGAACGAGAAGATTCATGCTCGAGTTTGTGATATTCGGTATTTGATAGCGCTAGCGCCTCCACCGGAATTCCAGGTAACGGTGATGGTCCTTGCAACAGGTGCGGAGATCAATTCAATCTTTGGCGTATCACCTACGCAGACCATCAAATACCAACTGGGTATATCAAAACGGTGGCGAGAGGAGCATGCCGGGAAGATTCTTGTATCGGGTCGTGAGTTCCGTGAATAAGTAACTGGTGACTTCACCTGACAAGCCATGACTACCGTACCACCGCTGGACATCAAAACCGTCTACAGTGCCTTGAAGCGTCACCGCCGACGCAAGCCCGGTCTCTACGGTCGCGGGTCGGTGCGGCATTCGCGCCTTGTGCTGCTGGGCATGCTGAACCTCATCGTCGCGGGTGGGTTGTACTACGGGACTTGGTGGCAGGTCGACAAGTTCTTATACCTCAAGCTCATGCTGAATACGCCGTTACCGATTGGCGATATCGAGGCCCCGTCGAGCTTTCTCGTACCGAACCTCACCGACGCACCCAAGACTCAACCCTCGCCCAAGATCGAGGGGGATCCCACGACATTGCCCCGGTTTACCGGGCAAACCGCGCAGGTGATCCTATGGGTCTCGGCGTACGGATGGCTGAGCCTGGCTGTCATCGCAAACTGTGCCTTGGCCTTAGCGGCGGGCAGCTCATTGGGGCGAAGTGGCGGTTCGACATGGCGCGTTTTCGGCTTTATTTTTCTGATAGCCGCGGTGGCTGGCCTTGCATGGATTGGGCACGAACAGTGGGTTCGTTATGGCACGGAGTATCCACCGGACTACTGGCGTGCTTTCATGGCCGGGCCGGTGCTCGTCTGTGTGCTGCTCGGGCTGGCAACGGGACGTGGCACGCGACGGTGGACCTATGTGGCGTCGATCATGCTGATTCTGTCAGCCATTGGCAGTGTCGTCGGCCTTTACCTCGGTTCGCAGTGCGGCGCGATCAAACCGGCGGAACTGCCCGTTTCCTTCCTTCCCTTCCTGGCGATCGTCTTTGTGATTCATTCAGTGTGGGGC
>JBARRC010000381.1:0-1742 GCA_049644045.1 Phycisphaerae bacterium | reverse complement strand
CATGAGTGATCCCCTCGAACGCATACTGAGCGAACAAGTCGTTCTGGACACCGCCACCCCGATCATCTACATCGGCAAGCTGGCGGAGATCACCGATCAGCTCTTCGTCCTGACCGATGTGGACGTGCACGACTGCCGGGACGGGCACGCCAACAAGGAGAGGTATCTGGCTGAGGCGCACGGCGAAGGCGTGCCGATCAATCGCCGGCAGGTTGTCGTGATGAGATCGTTTATCATCAGTGTCTCGCGGCTGGCCGATATCGTAATTGAGCAGCAAATGGGGAATGGTGAGTAGCGAGAGGGGAACCGACATTATTCTCCGCAAGGAGGTTTTTGTTCATGAACGTCTTCGTTACCGGTGGTGCGGGCTATGTCGGCAGTCACTGCGTGCGCGGCCTGTGCGACGGTGAGCACAGCGTGGTCGTGTACGACAACCTGACAAGAGGCCACCGGGAGTCGGTCGATCCTCGTGCCACGCTGATTATCGGAGACTTAGGCGACGCGGCCTTGCTCGATCGAACGTTTACAGAGGGGTCCTTCGACGCGGTCATGCATTTCGCCGCCTATGCCGAGGTGGGCGAATCCGTCGAGGAGCCGCTCCGTTACTACCGCAACAATATCGTCAACACCGTGTCACTTTTGGAAGCGATGTACGCCCACGGGATCAAGAAGCTCGTGTTCAGTTCGACCTGTGCAACCTACGGTATTCCAGCGGCCGTCCCGATCACTGAAGACATGCCCCAAAGGCCCATCAATCCTTACGGGCGCACGAAGCTGGCGATCGAGTGGGCCCTTCGCGACAGCGCAGGCGCGTGGGGTTTAGCCGCCACGGCGCTGCGCTACTTCAATGCGGCGGGTGCTGCGGCCGACGGTCGGATCGGCGAGGACCACGAGCCCGAGTCCCATCTCATTCCGCGCGTCTTGAATGTCGCGCTCGGACAGACCGAGAAAATCAAAATCTTCGGGCTCGATTACCCCACACCCGATGGAACTTGCGTGCGCGACTACGTGCACGTTGATGACCTGTCGAGCATCCATCGCATCGCCATTGAGACGCAGGTGGACGGGCGGTTCCGCTGCTACAACGTCGGCACCGGACAGGGTGTCAGTGTCAAGGAGGTGATCGAGGCCGCCCGCGAGGTGACCGGCCACAAGATTCCCGCCTCACCGGCCCCACGCCGGGAAGGCGATCCGTCGGAACTCTACGCCGACCCGACTCTTGTCAGTACCGAGCTCGGCTGGCAGCCAAAGTACACCGACATCCGCCGCACCATCGAAACCGCGTGGAACTGGCACCGCAAGCACCCCAACGGCTACAAGTCGTAATTACGAATTACGAATCCGGTCTTGGCTTAGAAACCACTCGCGAGGTGCCTTACCCTAGTAAGGATAATATGAGATTCGGTAGCGAGTTGGCGATCTGGAGCGTAGCTTGGGTGCTCTGCACGAGGATCTGGGCGCGGGTCAGCGCTGACAGTTCCACGGCCATGTCTGCATCACGGATCACCGACTCCGACGCCATGACGTTTTCTAGCGTGATACCGTGGCTGCTGATGTTCGGATCGATCGTGTTTCTCTGGAAATTGCCCAGCCGCCCGCGGTACGACGAAACCTGGTCGATCGCTTCCGCTGTAATATTCTGCGCGGTGAGGAAGTTCTCGGTCGAGAGGTCGTTTTCACTGCCGGAGCGGAGTGTAATGAGCCGGCCGACGATCGCGTTGCCGAGCTGCGTGGTTCTCACC
>JBARRC010000380.1:0-4327 GCA_049644045.1 Phycisphaerae bacterium | reverse complement strand
TTCCGTGCCATCCACCATTAAGTATGCGCCATAAAGTGCCCCAGCGCAAATAAAGTCTGGCGCGAATACGTCCTGTGGGGCGCGATGCGTTTGTGGCAGAGCAATCTGAGTGCCGAACAGGATTGGGTCGCACCCCATGATACTTGCACTCCCACCGAATGTGGGACAAACTTCTCCAATCGTGCATCAGGTTTTTCTTCCCGCCCCACGCCCGGAGGACGTGGATTTAGAAGGTACTAAAGGGCGCGAAACGAACGATGCCGAACGTGGACCCCCGTGCCGTACGAATCATCGACGCGAACCTCAACCGTGCGCGGGAGGCGCTGCGCGTGATGGAGGAGTATGCGCGTCTGGGGCTTGATGACGCGAGTCTTTCAGCGGCGATAAAAGAGACGCGACATGCGCTTGCGAAAGCCGTTGCCGATTTCGAGGGGGGCGGGGGACATGAGGTCAGCAGTGAGTCCGCGCGGGCTGAAGCCCGCGGCTCCACTGACATCCCTGGTTCGTCCGATGCGAACGGAGAGACCGCGCGGGCTGAAGCCCGCGGCTCGCTGATGGTGCATCGAGATATCGTCGGTGACGTCGGCCGTGAAGTTGGCACGCCTGCGGAATATGAGCGGTCGGACGCGAGTCACGTGGCTCTAGCGGCCGGAAAGCGGCTCAGTGAGGCGCTGAGAACGATCGAAGAGTATGGCAAGACGATCGACCCGGCCTTCGCCGCCGTGGTCGAAAAGATTCGTTATCGGGGATATGACCTCGAACGGCGGCTCGCGCTGACCGCAAATGCTCGGGAGCGCTTCGGCCACGTTCGCCTTTACGTAATCGTGACTGAGTCCCTGTGCACGGGTGATTGGCTTGCGACGGCGGAGGCTGCGCTTCGGAGCGGGGCGGACTGCTTGCAGCTCCGGGAAAAGGAGCTATCGGATCGTGAGCTGCTGGATCGGGCAAGGCGGCTGGCAATACTGTGCCACAAACATGGTGCCTTGTTGATCGTCAACGATCGACCGGACATCGCGGCGCTGTCCGGCGCTGATGGTGTTCATCTCGGCCAGGGCGATCTACCCGTGGCGGCCGCTCGGAGGATCGTTCCGGCGAGATGCCTCGTCGGCGTCAGCACGCACACCATCGAGCAGTTGGGGGCAGCGGTGGCCGAGGCGCCGGACTACATTGCCGTGGGACCGATGTTCAAAACGGGCACCAAACCCCAGGATCACATCGCGGGGACGGATACACTGGCCGCAGCCCGGCAATTGACCTCACTGCCGCTGGTGCCGATCGGCGGCATCAACGATCAGAACGCCGCGGAGGTGTTGTCCGCCGGAGCGAGCTGCCTGTGCGTCTGTACGGGCGTCATCGCCCAACCGGATGTGACTGCGTCTGCATCTCGTCTACGGGCGCTCATTGAGCAGGGCGCCACGCGATAGTGTTGCGACACACCTGAACTTGCGGATTCGTTACCGGATCAGAGCCGCGGGCGCCAGCCCGCGGACTGGTCCCGCCGCTAGCGCGGCGGGCTCTGACCAGCACGCCCGGTCCCGGCGTCGCAGGCAACGGCAACCCGCAGATTCAAAACTGACGGTACGCTAGTGCTCTGTTACACCTCGACTGAGGGGTGGCATGCCCAAGCCTGTCGAAGACGGGCGCCGGCATGTTGACCGCTGCCACCAAGCATGTCCGACTCATGGCGGCGCTGCGCTTGGCCATGCCACCCACAACGTTTTATCCATCATTTGACGTGTCACAGAGCACTAGTGACTGGGTCGTGACGCTTTGCAAGCGCACCGGCCGATAATCCTGTCGCTGGGCCGAGAATCCCTTCTCGGTCCTGGCAGGTGCCGAGAAAGGACTCTCGGCACAGCGGCAGCGGCGGCGGCGCATCGGTTTAGGGCGGATTTTTGCAAACCGTAGTTCGGTGCGCCACCGATAATCTGATGGTGCCCTTTTTTAAGAAAGGGGCGATAGCTGCGCGCACCAAGAATGCGCGTTACTTACGTATTGACAGACACTTGCGTTTGTTCGTCGTTGACTTTGGCCCCTGGCGAGCCTACGATTATGCGGGGTTATCGGAAGCGTACTTATCATGCGGGTCGACCGGAAAGGGGTAGTGAGCCGGAGGCTCGACGGGCACGTCGAGATTCAGCGCACGCGCATCTTTCCGGAACGATGCCGGTGACAGGCCTGCATAGGAAGAACAGGCCCGACCACCGCGTCCGCTTGGGGAGCTGTGATCATGGCAATAGCGGAAGACATTCTTTCGGTCGTTGATCGGCATGTAAGCCCGGATCGGTTCCGCGAGCAGCATTGGGAGGGATCGTTCCAGGAGTACCTCGGAATTGTCACGAGCAACCCGCGCGTGGCGCGGAATGCGTTCCAGCGCATCTACGACATGATCATGCATTTCGGGCACAGGCGCTACACGTGGGTGCGCGAAGAGCGGATTCGCTACCTTTTCTTCGATGACCCGTTCGAGAATGGGGCCGATGCGATCTTCGGGCTCGACCGGGCGCTGATGAATCTGGTCGACTTCTTCAAATCGGCCTCGTACCAGTACGGGACGGAACGGCGCATCCTCTTGTTGCACGGTCCGGTGGGTTCATCCAAGAGCACGATTGCACGCCTGTTGAAGAAGGGTTTGGAGTACTACTCGAGGCTGGATGAGGGGGCGTTGTATACATTCTCCTGGGAGGTCCCGGATGAAAATGACCGGGTGATTTCCTACCCCTGCCCGATGCACGAGGACCCGCTTAAGCTGATCCCCATCGAAGCACGCCGCGACGTGCTCGCAAAGATCAACGAAGACCTCGACGAGGGGGCGCAGGTAATGGTGGAAGGCGCCCTCGATCCATTCTGCCGCAAGATGTTCGAGGACCTGCTGGTGAAGTATGACGGCGACTGGCGCAAGGTCATGGACCACGTCAAGGTGCGCCGGCAGATACTCAGCGAAAAGGACCGGATCGGGATCGGCACGTTCCAACCGAAGGATGAGAAGAACCAGGATTCGACCGAGCTGACCGGTGACATCAACTACCGCAAGATCGCCGAGTACGGCAGCGACTCCGATCCGCGGGCCTTTAACTTTGACGGCGAACTGAACATCGCCAACCGCGGAATGATCGAGTTCATCGAGGTGCTCAAGCTGGACGTGGCCTTCCTCTACGATCTGCTCGGGGCCTCGCAGGAGCACGTGATCAAGCCGAAGAAGTTCGCGCAGACGCACATCGACGAAGTGATCATCGGGCACACCAACGAGCCGGAATACAAGAAGCTCCAATCCAACGAGCTGATGGAGGCGTTTCGCGACCGTACGATCAAGATCGACGTCCCCTACAATATCAAGCTCGAGGACGAGATAGCGATCTATGACAGGGATTTCAACAAGGAGCGCATCCGCGGCATCCACATCGCGCCACATACGATTGAAACGGCGGCCATGTGGGCGGTGCTGACCCGTATCGAGGAGCCGAAGAAGCCGGGTTTGACGCTCATGCAGAAGCTCAAACTCTACAACGGCAAGAGCATTCCCAACTTCACGGAAGACTCGGTGCGCGAGTTGCGCGAGGAGGCGCCGCGCGAGGGGATGCAGGGAATCAGCCCGCGATACATTCAGGACAAGTTGTCCAACTCTCTGGTTTCCGATCAGGCGATCCAGGAAAAGTGCATCAACCCGTTTATGGTGATGAATGAGTTGGAAGGGGGGCTGGCACACCACAGCCTGATCACGGATGAGGAGCTTAAAAGCAAGTACCGCGAGTTGCTCGGTATGGTGCGCGAGGAGTATGAGGACACCCTCAAGTCCGAGGTGCAGCGGGCGATCAGCGCCGATGAGGATGCTATCGGGCGTTTGTGCTCCAATTACATCGAGAACGTCCGGGCCTACACCCAGCACGAGAAGGTGCGGAACAAATACACGGGGAAGGACGAGGAGCCGGACGAGCGGCTGATGCGCTCGATCGAAGAGAAGATCGATATCCCGGAAAGTCGGAAAGACGACTTCCGCCAGGAGATCATGAACTACATCGGTGCCCTCTCGCTGGACGGCAAGAAGTTCGAATACCACACCAATGCGCGGCTGCACAAGGCGCTCGAGCTGAAGCTCTTCGAGGATCAGCGCGACACCATCAAACTCAAGAACGTGGTCTCCGGCATCGTGGACGATGAGACGCAGGCGAAGATCGACGTGGTCAAGCAGCGACTGATCAAGTACTTCGGCTACAATGAGACCAGCGCAACCGACGTTCTCAACTATGTCGCCAGCATATTTGCCCGGGGCGACACGAAGAGGGAGGATTAAACGTTGAAACGTCGAAGAGTCAAAACGTCACAAAGT
>JBARRC010000379.1:0-2881 GCA_049644045.1 Phycisphaerae bacterium | reverse complement strand
CCCGAGCACCGCCTTCTCAACGTGCCGCTCCATTGGATTGACGAGTTGTTTTGCCATATCGGTGACACCTTAATCCGCCGCGCGCTAATCCTCCTCGATCTTCGGGCACTCATCGATTTCCCGGCATCGGATATCGTAGTACTCGATGACAACCTGTGGCATCAACCGCCGGAACACCTCGCCGAGCATGACCGTCTCGAAATCCATCACCACATTGACCGTCGGTTCCGAGCCGTAGATTTTCCCAACCATTTTCCTGTTCGGCGGTACAGCCTCGTAGGAAACTCCCAGCAGCGTGTGAAAGCTGTTCTTGCAAATGCTGTCGACCAGGCGGGGGATGTCTCGCTGGTCCATGACCAACTTCACCGTGGACTGCACGACCTCGTAGGACGCGCTCGGGGCTGTACCCGTGAACACGCTCTCCGCCGTGCCGGGCGATAGTGCCTCCTCATAGCCTCCCGGTGCTGCGGGGGCGTAGGTCTCCCCCTCTCCCAAAGGCGGTACATAGTCGGGCATCACGCGGATCGAGATCACCTCCTTGACCGGCATGATGCCGATCCACCCGTTCTCGCCTTTTCTACGGGCTTCCTCCGCCGCCTCGTTGTTGATTGCGACGATCGCGTCGACCACGTCTTTCTGAACCCAATAACCGACCTGGGCACGCCATACATCCTCGAGCTCGGGCGCATCGACCGTGCCGGTATCCTTCATGGCCGGCTCGAAGTGCAAACTCATCACCCGGCTGGGGGGGGTCTCGTCGTTGAAGTGGACGGCATAGCAGTAGATCCGCTGTGCCGCGGCGATGTCGGCCCGCGCACGAGCATCATCTCGGGCACCCGCCTTCGTCAACACGCCGGCGGGGGTCCGCTCAGGACCCGAGGGCACCGGCAGCGACTGCGGCGCGCCAGGATCCAGCCCATACTCTTTCTCCGCCGCGTGCTCATTGTCAATCGTGTCCCGCCACGTTGCCACCTCGCTGGGTATAGCCGGGCCGCCGTAGTTCAGCGAGCCTAGCAGTTTTTCCATCGCGGCGGCGTATTTGTCGCGGAACTCAAACCTCAGTTCCTGCTCGCCGTTCGGAAACACCTCCGGAACAAGAAGCTTATAGCGGTAAGACTCCTTACCGTTCTCCGCGACCTTCTCGAGGACGTTGCCGTACAACGTTCTGGCCCTCGTCATAACGTTATCGCGATCCTCGACCACCAGATCGATCCGTTGTTTCTCGGCATCGATCCTGTCCTGGTTAACCGCCTGCGATTGGAGGTTCTCCAGATTCCGGTACAGGGTCTCCACCTTCTTCATCTCCTCCTGTACCTTCGGCATCGCTTTCAGGCCTGTGACCCCCAAGGCAATGCCCACCGCGCAGGCCACACCACAACCGATGAGAAACACGTGCCGTCGCAGGAAGTCCATCGGTGTCTGTCTCCTCGGAATCAGTTGGCGTTACCGCACTAATCACCCTCCGGCTCTTCCAGCTCGGCGCCCGCCTCTTCGGACTCCGGGTAATCCTCCAGAATCGCATCGATCCAGATCTCGAATCGCCAGTCGTTCTCGATGGGTTCGAGGGTGACCACATCGAGATCTTCGGGGTGGACGCTCGGGGCTGCTTGCTGTGGGGCCGTCGCGCCGTCCCTCGGCGCGGTGGGCCCGAGCCCTCGACCGCGCCCACCCGTTGTGACGCGCGAGCCCGAACCCCGTCCCGACGAACTTACAGATGAGCCTTTAGTCTCCACCTTGCTGCCATAGACCAGATAAACACGGTCGAAATAGAAGCCCATGTTGGATCGGCGCCCGTTCTTCCGAAGCGCGTCCATGAACGACTCGCTGATGAACGTCGGCCCATCGTGATTCGGGGTCGTGCACGTGATCTCGATCTTGATGGCTCCCAGCTCTAAGTCGGGATCGTTGATGGGCTCCGGGGCGGACACCAAGGTTTCCCAGAAGTACGAATTGACGTTGGCCTCATAACGCATCAAGAGCTTCTCAATAAATACCTGGTTACGCTCGTTGCGAGGCGGTACCTCGTTGTTCGCGATCCTCTCCAGAACCTCCGCCTGCGTCGTTGCCTGTGCAAGCGACGCGCTACCCGCAGGCACCGACTCGTGAATCACCTGAAAGATAGCCGGCACGACGGCCTTATTTCCCTGGAGGTCGATCAACTCGTCCGTTTCGGCGCGTTCCTTGTCACCCTGCCCCTCAAGCGAGCGTAGCTCCTTCTTGAGCAAGTTGCCGGCTGCAAGAATGGCCTCGGCACGTTTCCGGTCTGAAGATGAAGAAGGCCCGTTGGCCAGGATGTTCGCCGCGTCCTCCACTTGATTCACCATGATCGGCGGCCCCTCCGCACCGGCGGCGAGCGCCCGCATGTCGGCCGACTGCCTGAACCAGATGAGCCCGCCGGCGAGGACCAGGCACGCGGCCGCGGCAGCGAATGCAGGCCGCTTCTTGCGCCAGACCACCTGCTTGGCAATCTCCGTGGGCAGCAGGTTGCTGGTCACCTTCGTAAGTTCCAAACCCTGAAGCGCGAGCCCGTAGGCAACCGCGAAACTGAGCAACTGTTCCTTGAACTCCGCCTCACCGGCTGCACCGGACGGAACCACCATTTTGAAGGACTCCGGCCGCTCAACCGGCAAGCCGAGATTCTGCTGCAAGTACTTCCGCAACCCGGGGAGCTTAAAGGCATTACCGACACACACGACCTTCTCGACGTGGGTGTCACGGTGCGTCGAGGAGTAGAAGCCGATCGACCGCTGCAATTCCTGCACGAGATCGGCGAAGATGGGGCGCATGGCCTGGAAGATCTGCCTCGCGTACTTGCTCGAGTCCGCTGTACGCTTGAGGTTCTCCGCTTTGGAAAACGACAGCTTGAAGGACTTGACCAGCG
>JBARRC010000378.1:0-1639 GCA_049644045.1 Phycisphaerae bacterium | reverse complement strand
GGGGTGGCATGCCCAAGCCTGTCGAAGACTGGCGCCGGCATGTTGAACGCTGCCACCAAGCATGTCCGACTCATGGCGGCGCTGCGCTTGGCCATGCCACCCACAACGTTTTATCCATCATTTGACGCGTCACAGAGCACTAGGGGGGTGCGGGGCGCTGCTCCAGTGAGCCGCGGGCTTCAGCCCGCGCGGATGTTCGCGCAGCCTGAAGCCTTGCTATTGCCCACGTTTGTCGGTTTACTGGAGGTGCCCCGTAAGGGGCACACGAGAATAGCCCAGCGATTCATCGCTGGGATACCGTCGTCCGTCCGTGCGGGGAGTCCCGTAGGGACGATTGAACCGCCGAGCCACGCTCATCCGTCCCTACAGGACTCAGATCGTCGATCCATTCCACGTTCCCAGCGATCAATCGCTGGGCTATTGTCAGATGTCCCTTCGGGACAACATTTGCGGCACTATGGTGTTCGCCGGCGCGACTCCGCGCGGGCTGAAGCCCGCGGCTCGCATGCGTCCTTGTGCGCGCGATTCGCCCCTTGGTCAACCCTACTGTTGACGATGGTAGGTTTGACCGTCGGTTGCGAACCGCCGCCGATTACGCCCAACGGCGTGCTCGAGGTGTTCGGCGGTGTGGGTCTTGGACCGGGGGCTTTCAGCTATCCCCGCGCGGTCACGGCGGAACCCGGCGGGTCGGTGTTTGTCGTAGACAAGAGCGGCCGGGTGCAACGGTTCGCGGCCGATGGCGAGTTCGAGACGCTCTGGCAAATGCCGGAGACGGCCGGCGGCAAACCGGTCGGTATAAGCGTGCACCCGGACGGACGCCTCTTCGTTGCGGACACTCATTACCACCGCGTCATGATTTTCGACCGCGACGGTGTTTTGCTCGGCTCGTTCGGACGCAAGGGCGACGGTGACGGCGAGTTCCGACTGCCCACGGACGTGGCCGTCGACGCCGACGGCTTCATTTACGTCAGCGAATATCAGGGAAACGATCGTGTCACCAAGTGGTCACCCGATCTTCATTTCGTCAAGGCGATGGGCGAGGCACCGATCCGTGGGAAGCGGCTCAGCCGCCCGGCCGGGATCGACATTGACGACGAACAGACCCTTTGGATTGCGGATTCGTGCAACCACCGGATCGTGCGGCTCTCACTGGAGGGCGAGGTGCTCGGCGTGTTCGGCCGGTTCGGGAGCGGGCCGGGTGAGCTTCGTTACCCCTATGATGTGAGCGTGTCAGCGGAGGGGACGATCATGGTCTGTGAATATCAGGGGAATCGGCTACAGTGGTTCTCCAAGGGCGGCCGGTCGTTGCGCATCTGGGGGCGAAGCGGGCGAAAACCCGGTGAGCTGTTCGCACCCTGGGGCGCGACCTATGGTCCCGGCGGTAACGTGTACGTCGTGGATTCGCTTAACAGCAGGGTTCAGATCATAAGACCATGAGCAGCCTCGCGATCGCGCTTCCGTTTGACTTCGAGCAGCCGGGGTGGTTATGGCTGTGCCTGCTGGTGCCGGTGTTGATCGTGGCCTCGCTGCGGAGTCTCGCGGGGCTCGAGCCGACGCGACGCGTGTTGTCTCTGGTCGTTCGAAGCGTGCTCGTGGTTTTGCTCGCCTGCTGCCTCGCGGGCGTCGAACGCGTGCAGCG
>JBARRC010000377.1:0-7700 GCA_049644045.1 Phycisphaerae bacterium | reverse complement strand
GTGTAAGGCCGTCATGACCGACAAGCGGATTCGGCACCTGCCCGTGGTTGAGGAGGGCAAGCTTTACGGGCTCATCTCCTCCGGTGACATTCTCGCCCACGAGCGCGCCGACCAGCAGGCTACGATCGAGTACCTCCACGAGTATCTCTACGGGTGCCGGTAGCAACCGTTTGTACGTGAGCAAACAGAATGAGTCACATTGTGCGACTGTGTCGACGTTGTTTCCGGCGAGCCGCAGGCTTTAGCCTGCGCGGACATCCGCACGCATCCTCCCAAACCGCAGGCTTCAGCCTGCGCGGTGCGACGGGTCACTGGAGCGTTGCATCCCCTTTTGAATCCGCGCGGGCTAAAGTCCATGGCTCGGCGAATCCGCGCGGGCTAAAGCCCGCGGCTCGTTCAGGTCCGTATCCGTGTTCACTTGCCATCGCATTGCTCGTCGCAGTGGGGCTCACCGGTTGTGTTCGACGAACGATCCGGATCACCACCGAGCCGCCTCACGCGTTGGTTTTCCTGAACGATCAGGAGATTGGCCGCAGTGAGGTCACGACCAACTTTCTGTGGTACGGCGACTACGATGTGATCGTCCGCAAGAAGGGCTATCGGACGCTTCACACGCACTGGGAGATCAAGCCGCCCTGGTACCAGATTCTGCCGATCGATTTCTTCGCAGAAGTGCTTTGGCCTGGTGACATCCACGACGTCCATCACAGTCATTTCGTGCTCACGCCCAAGGAGGTTCCGGCGACGGATGAACTGATCGAGCGTGCGGAGGAAATCCGCAGGCGCGCCCTCGACCCGCGAAAATGATCCCACGGGCCGCGACCGTGAGGGAGCGGACCAGTCGCACCCGCGTTATGGGTGTTTCCGCTCCAAATCGGCGATTCCACTGTGTGGAACGTGGACCCGCCGATTCTGTTACGGACCCGATTCCGCAGGTGCGCCATGGCCGGGCTTGTCAATTCGGGAACAATCGAATACGTTGATGACATGAACCGCAAACTTCCATTTGCAGGCGGCGTCTTTTGCAAAGTGCTAGTCGTGGTAGCCATCCTTGTCGTGGTTGCATGGTGGCTGATCACATGGCTCACCGACTACGAGATTACTGCGGCCGACTACGGCGGGTCAACCATCAGCACGGTGCTGCTGGCCTACCTGGTGCATCTGTGGTTGTTGCCGACGGGAGAGCCACCGCCGCAGGAAACCTCGCAGCAGCAGGAAGCCTCGCCGCCGGACGACGACTCGCCACCGGAGCAAGACGCGGTGCCGGGACAGAATTCGGTGCTGGAAAAGGACGCGCTGCCGGACGGTGAATAGCAGTTTCCACTTGCCGTAAACGAGCGCTGGCTTCAGCCCGGGTGGTGCATCCGCGCAGACTGAAGCCCGCAGCTCGTCGTGCATCCGCGCAGGCTGAAGCCTGCGGCTCATCCTCGATCTCGTCTACACGAACAGGAAGGGGTCAAGCATTCGATGGGGGAAACGAGGCGGGCGCAAGGATCGGCCGTGAACCGCAAAAACACCTTGATTGTGCGACCCTTGTGCGCTGACGACTGGCCGAACATTGAAACCTTGTTTGGCAAGAACGGCGCGTGCGGCGGCTGCTGGTGCATGTGGTGGCGCGTGCCCCGTGGTGGGAAGCTGTGGGACGAATGCAAAGGCTCCAGGAACAAACGCGCGTTCAAGAAGCTGGTGACCACCGGCAAGGTCCATGGCTGTTTAGCCTTTGCCGGAGAGGAACCTGTCGGTTGGTGCTGCGTGGGACCGCGCGCTGATTTTCCCCGGTTGGAGCGCACCAGAGCGTTACAAACCGACTGGGACGAACACACCTGGTCAGTGGTCTGTTTCTACATTCGGGCCGGCTGGCGGCACCGGGGCGTCGCCACCGCGCTGCTGAAGGAAGCGGTCAAGGTAGCCCGCGGCAACGGTGCCAGGAAGTTGGAGGCGTATCCGGTTCGACCCAAACGGGATGGGACCGACATGCCAGCCGCTTTTGCCTGGACGGGCGTGCCTCACCTCTTTGAAAAGCAGAAGTTTCGCAACGTCACACCGCCGGGCAACTCGCGGGACATCTATCGCAGGAGGTTCAGGGCTCGTACGGACCAACAGCTCGTTTAGTGTTCTTTACCCTGGTACTCGCGGTTGCCGGTCTTAACGCGATCGAGGCCGACGGGATTCGAACCCGCAACCACCGGATCGACAGTCCGGTACTCTAGCCAATTGAGCTACGGCCCCTTTTCCGAGGCAGACCCTCTACGGTCAACCGGTTTAGTTCATACCGTAACAGCATCCGCACGTCAAGAGATGACCATCGAAAGAGCGTTCTACCCCTGGAAAGGATTCGGGTCGAGCTGATCCCTCTTGTCGTCTTCTTTGGCCGCTTCGTCAGCCTCAGGCATCGGTTCCTTCTGAGACTCGATGGCCGGCCAGTCGCACGCATACCTGGCGTTGATCTCGATGTATTCTTGCCACTTGTCGGGCAGGTCCTCTTCGGCGAAGATCGCGGAGGTGGGGCACTCCGGCGCGCAGAGTCCGCAGTCGATGCAGGTCTCGGGGTCGATGACGAGGAAGTTCACCCCCTCGTGAAAGCAGTCGACGGGGCAAACCGCCACGCAGTCCGTGTATTTGCAGTTGATGCACGGCTCCGCAACAACATGGGCCATCGGACAAATCTCCGTCTCTTAAGCTCGAAATCATCCATCCTGGGCATACTCAGTTTGGTAGGCTCCAGTCTCCATTTGTCAACAGGAAAAATCGCAAACAGCTCAAATCCCGATCCTTCTTGTTGTGATCATCCGTGCGCCGTATGGTGCCGCCGATGCCTTCGTATGGCCGTTTCATTTCCGCCGCCTGGTTGATCGCCTTGCTCACGCTTGGATCACGGGTGCTCGGACTCGTCCGCGAGTGCGTGTTTGGCTATTACTTCAGCACCAGCGGGCAGATGTCCGCTTTTCGCATCGCCTTTATGGCACCCAACCTCGCCCGTCGGCTTTTCGGCGAGGGGGCCCTCTCCTCTGCAATGATTCCGGTTCTCACGGAAAGCCTTCAGACCCAAGGGGAAGAGTCTTCCCGTCGCTTTGTCGGCACACTCCTGACCGTGTTGGTCGTCGTACTTGCGGCTATCGTGCTGGCAGTGGAGGTGGTAATCGCGGTGTGGCGGATGGTCCATGACGACCCGGCCTTGGAGCTGACGGCCGTCCTGATGCCCTACATGGTGCTGATCTGTACGGTGGCGGTCGCCAGCGGGGTATTGAATGTTCGTGGCCACTTCGCAACTCCGGCGGCCGCTCCCATGATTCTCAATGTCGGGATCATTGCCTGCACGCTCGGTGGCGCGGCCTGGCTCGGTCTGCACGGTATCGAGTTGATGTACGCGGTGTGCGGTGGTGTGCTCCTGGCTGGCGCGGTTCAGCTATTGGTAACGGGCGTAGCGCTGCGGGCCATCTCCTTCTTTCCGACCTTCAGCAGACAATGGCGCGATCCGCAGGTCCGGGCGGTGGTAACGCTCATGGCCCCGATGATCCTTGGTCTGTCCGCCGTGCAGGTCAACTCGCTCGTCGACTACCTGATCGCCTACCTGTTCATCACCGAGAATGGGGAGCGTGTCGGGCCTGCGGTGCTTGGGTACGCCCAATATCTTTACCAGCTCCCGCTTGGCGTGTTCGGCATCGCAATCGCCACGGCCATCTTCCCGGTGCTGTCCCAGAAGTTCGTCGGCGGGGATCGGCGGGGGATGGCCGAGGTGCTCGGACGTGGGATTCGCCTGAGCCTCTTCATCGCGCTGCCGGCGTCGGTCGGTTTGATGTTCGTGGCCAGGCCGCTTGTGGCCACCCTATATCAGCGCGGCGAGTTTGACGAGGGGGACACCCAACGCGTTGCCTGGACGCTGTTCTTCTACAGTCTGGGCTTGGCCGCCTATTTCACCCAACACATCGTCGTTCGCGCGTTCTATGCGATGCACAGTAGTAAGACCCCCGCAAGGGTGGCGCTGTGGATGGTGGCCGTCAACTTCCTGATGAACCTCGCCCTGGTTTTTGTGCTGGAAGAACGCGGCCTGGCCCTGGCGACAGCCGTGTGTGCGGTGATTCAGGTCATCTGGTTATCGCGCAGCCTCACTCGTGAACTCCCGGAGATCAAGTGGCGTCGCCTCGGGGGTGGCATCGGGAGGATACTCGCCGCGACGGGGATCATGGCTGCGGTGCTTGCCGTTGTCATGTGGCTGTCCCTCGGGGGAAGCCTGGTCGGGGAGCATTCCCTCGCTCGCCTGGGCGCACTTCTTCTGGTCGGGATCGCCACCTACGCGTTGGCCGCTCGAGCGCTGCGTATCGAGGAGCTTGGAATGGCGCTTCGTCGTGGCATATGAATAATCCGGGCTGCGGGCTCTGCGCCCTCCGCGGTCAACGCGCCAGGTTATTCCGGGTTCGTGACAGAATCGGCGGGGGTACGAATCACATACTGGAATCGCCGATCCGGACCGGAAGCGCACATGGTGCGATGGGGGCTCGCCCGCTCCCTCACGGTCGCGGTTCTGATCGGGTGTACCCATCCCGCCGGAAGTGTCGCGGACCCGGCTATTCCTCGCCCTCTTCCGTTCGCGTGTTTCGATACCACACGAGGCGGTCGTCACTCAGGCCGGCGTCGGTCCGCCGATCGAGTGTCCCCACGATGTCGTTCTTGCCGTCGCCATCGAGGTCAACGACCAGGAGCGTGTTGATGTGCGTCGATGTATCGACCACGCTGACTCCGACGCCCGTTCCAGGGGTCGTGCCCGGGACAGTGGTCGTTCCCCCCGGGGCCGTCGTCGCATCGGTCGTATCGGCCGGGCTGTCCTGAATGATCGTGTTCGGAGCCCACGGGTCATAGACGGTTTCACTGATGGTTCCGTCGTACCAGAAGACTCCACCCTCCACGGCGACCATCACCTCGACCTTCCCGTCGCCGGTGACGTCACCGATAGCGATCGCCTCAGGCTCCTGGTCGGCGAACTCGGTGAGCGTAAACACGTTCCATGGGAAGTTGATCCGATCCGGGACCGGATCGTTGGGCGGAAACTCCGGCGCTACGACAAGGGCGTTCGGTTGGCGAAACCACTGGACGATCTGACCGTTTGTTGATCGAACCAGGACATCGTCCGATCCGTCGTCGTCGATGTCACCGATCTCGATGATGTCCGCTCCGGTGTCGACCTGGCCTATGGGGCGTTCTTCCCACCCAGTGGCCAGGAACCGCCAGCTTCCTGGCATGCAGACGCCGTCCTCGATGCCGAGACAGTCTGCATTGTCGTCGCAATCCGCTCCGTCGTCCGCGCCGCCAACGCAGGTGCCCCCGGTGCAGGTGCCGTCGGGAATCCCGAGACAGTCAATGTCACCGTTGGGACAAGTGTAACCATCAGCTACTCCGCCAAGGCAATAGTCAACGCCGGGGCTGCTGTAGCCCGCGATCACCTCGTCTCGCCCGCCCGGCCCTCCGGCTTGGTGAGGCACCAGCGGATTGCGGGCCCAGCTTATGTTCATAGTGATCGCGTTGGTCCAGGTCACAATCACATCCAGGTCGCCGTCGTCGTCGATATCCATCACCGCGAGGTCTTTGGCTTGCGGCGCGTTGATCATCAGTGCGACGGGAACACCACGTGACAGATTGCCGGGCGGGGGAGCGCCCCACTCCTCGGAGGTCTCCGCCAATCCAGGCCCCGGATTGACCCACAGGTCCACCGTGTTGATGGGCGGCTTTTGACCGAGTTCCTCGCACTCCCCCGGATTCAGGGCCACTACGATGTCATCACCCGGCTCGCCGTCGATGTTGGCGACGACGAGGGACGTGAAGCCGTTCCACTCGGGTTTGGTCTTGCCGGCCTCGAAGTCCTCATGTTCTTTGCCGGGGAATTGATTATGGATCCACCGATCCTGCACGTACGGGTTGACGAGGATCATTTCCGTCCAACGATCACCGTCGGGGATCAGCCCGGCATCGCCCGGGCTGAACAGCACGATGATCTCGCCGTCGAGGTTGCTGATCTTCTTGGGCGGGCTCGTCGGGCACCAGGCTACAAGGCCGCTTGCTTTCGAGAGGATCACCACATCGAGCCAGTCGTCGTCATCGATTTCGCCATCCCCATTGTCATCGTTGATCTGCCCCGCCTCCAATCCAGCCACAATCGCAACCGGATTCGTTCCGGCTAGTGTGATCGTGCGAAACGAAATGGTGCCCTCCGGATCGCGCCGTTGCAGGTGAAGCTGAATCGGCTGGGATTGATTCCACGCGCTGACCAGGTCGAGCAGGCCGTCCTTGTCAATGTCCGCCGCGACGACAAACTTCGGGCCGGCCGTGTCCTCCGCCACCGGATCGATCTGAAAAGCCGTGAAGAAACTCCGCGTTTCCTCCGCCGGCAGTTCGACATCATCCGTGCCCTGGTCGTCGACCGTGGTGCCGCCGGTTCCACCCGGGGAGACCGGGGCATCCGAAAAGTCGCTGTCAACCTGGGAGGACTCGGTCTGTGGTGAGGAGGAATCGTCGGTGGGCTCGTCGATGACCACACTGCAACCGAAAACAACGACGAGCACGGCGGCCGCACTCACAAATCCTTTTAACACCGAAGCTTTCATGGCGATCTCCTGGTCCGGCTGGTGACCGGGTGGCTCAGGGCGCTTGTTGAAAGGTTATCGGTTTGCGGCGGGGTTGACTTGTGACCCTACGATATAACAATGCCCAGGGCGAGCCAACGTCGAGGAAGTCTACGTGGTCACTCAACCGAAAAACGCTGCTGACGAGTACCTGACGCTCGAAGACGGGGCTCTCATCGCCCAATGCAACGTGGACCATTATCGGTCGCGCGGGCCGGGCGGTCAGAAACGCAACAAGACCAGTTCGGCCGTCAGACTTCGGCACCGCCCGACCGATCTTGCCGTCACGGCTACGGAGGAGCGATCACAACACGTCAATACGGTGCGCGCGATCCGGCGGCTGCGCGAGGCGATCGCCCTTGACATCCGCTCGGAGATCGATGTCGAGCGGTATCAGCGCAGCGAGTTGCTGTCATCATGCATAGCCGGCGATGGACAGTTGTGTGTCGGGCGGCGCGATCGCCGCTACTATCCCGCCGTTTGCGAAATATTGGACCTGATGGCGGCCTGTACGGCGCGCGTCCGCGACGCGGCAAGGTGCGCCGGTGTGTCAACCGCCAACCTGGTCAAGTTCATCCGGAACGATCCGAAGCTCTGGAGGCGCGTGAATCAGATGCGCGCCGAGGCGGGAATCAAGCCGCTACGTTGACTTGATTCCGTGTCGGCTTCACTCGCGGTCAGTTTGCAAAATGCGGGAACCTGACGACCACGCCAAGAGGATCGACTCGGTCACCTGCGCCGTGGTGACCGTCAGTGACACCCGCACGCCCGAAACTGACAAAAGTGGTGCACTGATTCGCGAGCGACTGGAGTCTGCGGGGCATCGCGTTTTCAGCTACGAAATCCTGCCAGACGAACCGTCGCAGGTACGTAGCCGGGTGCTGGCGCTTTGCGGTGAGAATGCGTGCCAAGCCGTCCTGCTGACAGGCGGTACGGGGTTGGCCCGACGCGACACTACGTACGAAGCGATCAGCGCCATCCTGGAGAAGGAATTGGACGGGTTCGGCGAACTGTTTCGGATGCTCAGCTACGAAGAGATCGGGCCGGCCGCCATCCTCTCCCGCGCGACAGCCGGCGTATGCCGCT
>JBARRC010000376.1:0-1823 GCA_049644045.1 Phycisphaerae bacterium | reverse complement strand
AGATGGATCATCCCGATCAGCGGCTTCTCGACAGTGAACACCTTGCTGGCCATGACGGGAGACTATAGCGGAACGATCTCGTGACCGGCAACGGGCGGAAGCTTCTGGTCGACGGCTAGCAGCCCGTGTGGGAAGTGGTCTTCCACCGCTGTGGAGCGCCGCTTCTCTGGGGATTGTGTGTTCGATGGGATGATCCGGACGGACAGAGCGCTCACCGAGGAGGATTCATCGCTGATGGAGGAGGCAGTCTCTTGCTGCGGGGTGCTCCTCAGCCCGTTGGTTCGAGTATCGCCTTGGCTCGGTACAGCTTCAGCAGGTTGTGTGCCGCACATTCGAGTTGCCACAACGCGGATACCTTGTCCAACCCCCGCATCAGGAACTGTCGCAGCCCTCTTGCTTGTTTGATCTGCCCGAACACCGGCTCCACTGATTGTTCTCTCTTGCGGTAGCGCTCTCGGTTCTCTGGGGACTTCAGCCGGTAGATCATCCACTCGGAAACGGATGCGCCCTTGGGCGGTGGAGAAGGAGGAGGAGTACAACGTTCGCGCCACTCACGATGTCGTACCCGCTCCGGTGGAATCAACACCGACATTCCTCGTTCCCGCAACGTCGTCACGTTGTCCTCGCTGAAGTAGCCGGCATCGGCCAGTACCTCGCCCGGACGTTTCCCCGTCGCCTGTTCCACCTGCTCCACCATCTCCACCAGATGAGGCCCATCGGCCGCCTGGTTGCTCAGCAGTGCCGCCACGATGATCTGAGAGTCCGCGTCTACCGCTGCCTGGGCGTTGTACGCTTGGATGAATGCCTTGTCCGCGTTCTTCATGATCCGTGAGTCCGGGTCGGTGAAGTTGCGTTGTGCCTTGGGCGATGGCACGGCGTCGTTCGCATCCTTCCGCGGTCGGTACGTACGACCGTCTTTGTCCGCCTTGTCCCGACGCTTCTGCTGCTCTGCCGCTGCCTTCCGCCGTGCTTCTTCTTCCAGCTGCGCCATCGCGTTACGGATCACGTCCAGACGTTCCTTCTCGGTCTTTAAGTGATCCGGCAGCTCATCCCCTCGTTTCGCTCCGTATCTCTCGTCTTCCGCTCGATCCGTCGTTTCCACTTCTTCGAAGTAGCGCCGGATCTCCTCGCGAAGCCGTTTCTCCTCTTTCTCCATCCGCGCGTAGCTCATCGCCTTGTGCTTCGATGCGTTCGCCTTCAGTTTCGTCCCATCGATCGCTACTTGTCCCAGTTTCACCATCTCCGCCCGTTGCGCCAGCTTCACCGTTTGCAGAAACAGACCTCTCAACGCAGCAAGATGACGACGCCGGAACTCCGACAACGTCCAGTAGTCCGGTTGTTGGTTCCCCGACAACATCCGGAATCCTACGTCTTCATGGAGTGCTCGTTCCAGCTTGCGTGATGAGCGGATCCCGATGCAGTAGCCGTACAGCCACACCTTGACCATCATCTCCGGGTGATAAGGAGGTTGACCCTTGGTCCCTTCGTAACTGGCGAACACCTCGCACAGATCGAGCTGGTCGACCACGTTGTCGATGAAGTACGCCAGGTGATCCGCCGGCAGCCACTCCCGTGGCGATGGTGGCAACAGGTAGCTCTGGTGTGTGTCGTACGCCTTGAATCGTTTCATCGTCCCCCCTCACGAGTCATGAAACGGCTTCTTGACGTATTCTAGCGAGGATTACCCACACAGGCTGCTAGATCCACGGCTCGATGTGCCAGGCTCGGAAGAGAATCGGATGGCCTGCGTGGCGCACGATCCCTTGCCGGTCGATCAGGAAGGTTTCCGGGATCGTTTCGACCTCGTACAGCGCGCGAACGGC